>NZ_JBEBVH010000219.1:0-6775 GCF_040392825.1 Pseudopedobacter sp. | reverse complement strand
TGCCTTTTGAAAGCCCAGGACTCCGTCCGAAATATTTGTACATTCCTTAACTGTATCTGGCTTATTCCTTTAACTATCCTATAACTATTCCATTACTATACGCTAACTAATCAGCCACAAGCCTCCTTTGTATTACGAAAAACGGGTAAGCAAATCGATATATGATATTTTCATCAACTTTTTGCAATCGATTGCATATTAATTTTATTTTATATAACTTAGAACTTTCATTGACCTGAATTGCGAAGTATGAGCCAAAAAGAGATTACCATCTATGATATAGCAGAAAAATTAAAAATTTCCGCCGCTACCGTAAGTCGCGCTTTACAGAATCACCCGGCCGTAAACGCTAAAACAAAAAAGCGTATTGTAGATTTGGCCAGTGAATTGGGCTATCAATCCAATAAATTTGCAAGTAATCTCAGAAAACAGAAGACACATACCATTGGCGTAATTGTTCCAAGACTAAACAGTGCTTTTATGTCTACCGTATTATCTGGTATAGAAAAAGTAGCTAACAACGCGGGTTATAATCTGATCATCAGCCAATCATTTGAGACGCAAGAGAAAGAAGCTAAAAATGCACAAACCATGTTCAATAACAGAGTAGATGCGCTGATTATTTCTCTGGCTTACGACACTAAGGATTATAAACACTTAAATAGTTTCATTAAAAAAAATATTCCTATCATATTCTTTGATCGCGTTGCTGATGAAATAGATGCAACCAAAGTTTTAATAGATAATTTTAAAGCCGGCTATCAGGCAACAGAACATCTCATTCACCAAGGCTGTAAAGAAATATTGCACATCACGGGTAACCTCATCAGAAATGTATATAATGACCGACTAAACGGCTATAAAAAAGCTTTAGAGGACAATGGAATAAAATATGACCAAAAGCTGGTTATCTCTAATGATTTATCTGAAAAAGCAATAGAAGACTGCCTGAAAAACGATGTGCTAAAACGCCAAAAATTACCGGACGGTTTATTTATCACAAGCGACCCTTCCGCAGCTTATGCATTAACTATATTAAAAGATGCTGGCGTAAAAGTTCCGGAAGATATGGCAATAATTGGCTTCAATAACGATCTAATTTCCAGAGTTTGTGAACCTGCTATCAGTACCATAAATTATCCGGGAAATCAGATGGGTGAAACTATCGCAAGTATCCTTATCAATCACTTAAATGGCGAAAGCGATATTAATTATATGAATACAGTGATACTAAAAACTGATTTAATTGTAAGAAACTCTTCTTTAAAAAAGGAATAGTTTCTTTTTTTGAACCATTTATACAACCGATTGCAATGATTAAAAAACTGATAATCAAACTATTAATATCAACATTTTCTCTATCAGCATTCGCGGATAACGGCTATAATCTATGGCTCAATTATAAACTGTTGGAAGACGTTTCTGTATTGGCAGATTATAAAGCACAGCTACAAAGCTTATATATCCCTTACCAAAGTGCAACAACGAAAATTGCAGCATCAGAATTAAAAAATGCCTTAAAAGCAATTTTAAACGAACATATAACAGAAACAAAAGAGATCAGGGAAAACAGTTTGGTTTTATTAAAAACGGGAGATTTCACAAAATATGGTTTAGCTTCAAAAAGTTTTGACAAAACAGATGCCTTTGCCATTGAAAAGAAGATTATCCAGAATAAGCCGGTTATCCTTATTTCATCACCATCTGAAATTGGTTTGCTTTACGGAAGCTTTAAATTGCTTCAGATTTTAGGAACCAATGGAGATATATCCCGAATCAATATACAGGAAAGCCCGAAAATAGAGCGTAGAATTTTAAACCATTGGGATAATTTAGACCGGACAGTTGAGCGCGGATATGCTGGCTTTTCGCTTTGGGATTGGCAGCGTTTACCAAAATACATAGATCAACGTTATATAGATTATGCAAGGGCAAATGCTTCCATCGGCATAAATGGAACTGTTTTGACCAATGTTAATTCCAATGCGCTTATTCTTACCAAAGAGTGGCTACAAAAAGTAAAAGCCCTGGCAGACACATTCAGGCCTTACGGCATAAGAGTTTATTTAACCGCAAGATTCAGCGCTCCGATAGAAATTGGCAAACTAAAAACTGCTGATCCTTTAGACGAAGAGGTAAAAACATGGTGGAAAGACAAAGCGAACGAGATTTACAATATTATCCCTGATTTTGGCGGCTTTTTGGTTAAAGCAAATTCAGAAGGACAGCCGGGACCGCAAAACTATGGCAGAAACCATGCTGACGGTGCGAATACGCTAGCCAAAGCGCTTGCTCCTCACGGAGGGATAGTGATGTGGCGGGCTTTTGTTTATGATAATGAAGTTCCTGAAGACAGGGCAAAACAAGCCTATAACGAGTTTAAACCTTTGGACGGTCATTTTGAGGACAACGTTATTATTCAGGTCAAAAATGGGGCAATAGATTTTCAACCGAGAGAACCTTTCCATCCGCTATTTGGTGCTTTGTCAAAAACAAATACAATGGCAGAATTTCAGATTACGCAGGAATATCTGGGAATGGCAACCAACCTCGCCTATCTGGCACCTTTATTTAAGGAATGCCTTGATGCCGATACTTACGCAAAAGGTAAAAACTCGACAGTTGCAAGAGTTATAGATGGTTCCTTATTCAACAATAAAATCTCTGCCATTGCCGGAGTTTCCAATATTGGAAATGACATCAACTGGTGCGGGCATCCCCTGGCTCAATCTAATTGGTTCGCTTTTGGGAAACTGGCCTGGGATTACAGCTTAACATCCGAACAGATTGCCCGCGAGTGGACAAAACTTACACTTCATACTAACAACTCGGCAACCAATGAAGTTGTTGATATTTTAATGCAATCCCGGGAAGCTGTGGTGAATTATATGACTCCGCTAGGTCTTCATCATCTGATGGGATGGGATCATCACTACGGCCCGGGACCATGGATCGCCAATAAGCCACGGGCAGACTGGACTTCGGTTTATTACCATAAAGCAGATAAAAATGGAATAGGTTTTAACAGAACCAGAACAGGAAGTGATGCTGTTGACCAGTACCAGCCGCAATTGGCAAATGAATTTAATTCCACTAAAACCTGTCCCGAGAAATACCTGCTATGGTTCCACCATTTATCATGGGATTACCGTTTGAAGAATGGAGAGACGCTCTGGAATGGATTGGTGAAAAAATATTATCAGGGTGTGGAAGAAGTTCAGCAGATGCAAATCGCATGGGATAAATTAAATGTAAATATAGACCCTGAAACTCATTTAGCGGTAAAACAGCTTTTTAGTATCCAGCATGATGATGCCGTTATGTGGAGAGATGCCTGTGTACTTTATTTTCAGCAATTTTCCGGTAAGCCAATTCCTGCAGGCCTGGGGAAACCCAAACACGATCTGAAATATTACGAAAGCTTAGAATTTAAATATGTCCCAGGAATATAATATTGATATGAAGACATTTATAGCAAAATCCTTTTGCGTTGCCTTATTTACAGCATCGTTAACATGGGTGGCCCAGGCACAAGATGTTAAAGGTTTAAAAGATTATTATCAGGACTATTTCCCCATTGGTGTTGCCGTTAATGTCAGGAGTCTGGAAGAGCCTCAAGCAGATTTTATTAAAAAGAATTTTAACAGTATAACGGCAGAAAACGACATGAAAATGGCCCCTTTACAGCCCAAAGAGGGTGTTTTCAACTGGAAAAATGCTGATAGAATAGTCGACTTCGCCGTTAAAAATAATATGAGAATCAGAGGGCATGCCTTATGCTGGCATGAGCAGGCCGGAGATTGGATTTTTGTAGATAAAAATGGTAATAACGTAAGCCGTGAAGTGTTATTAGAACGATTAAGAACACATATACACACTGTAGTTAACCGGTACAAAGGGAAAATTTACGCATGGGATGTTGTAAATGAAGCCGTTGACGACAATCCGAATAACCTGCTTAGGAAATCTAAGTGGACGGAAATCATTGGTGATGATTTTATAGAAAAAGCTTTTGAATATGCCCATGAAGCAGATCCGGATGCTAAACTTTTCTATAACGATTATAATAGCGAAAGACCTGAAAAAGTAGAGCGAATCTATACCCTTCTAAAACAATTGAAAGACAAAAATATTCCGATAGATGGTGTCGGACTTCAGGCCCATTGGTCTATTTTTGAACCTTCAAGAAGTGAACTGGAGCATGCTATTCAAAAATATTCATCTCTGGGATTAGAAATTCATATTACTGAACTGGATGTTTCTATCTATAAATGGGAAAAAGAAAAAAGAGCTAAACACCCAAATGAATCTGACGAATATACTCCTGAGTTACAAAAAGCACAGGCAGACAAATACAAAATGTTTTTCGAGGTATTTAGAAAATACAAGAAGAATATCACCAATGTCACTTTCTGGAATGCTACAGATAAATACACCTGGCTAGACCATTACCCTGTAGAAGGGCGTAAAAACTACCCTTCTCTATTTGATATTAATGCTAAACCTAAAGCTGCTTTTTGGAAAGTCGTAAATTTTTAAGATCATGAAGAGACTAAGCTTTACCCTAATCCTATCCCTGTTATTTGCCCAGACTTTTGCTACTGGCTTAGAAACCATTATCAGTACAAATGCTTTAGCCAACAGCTTCCCCATTGTAGCCCAATCTAAAGCGAGTAATATTTTATACGATGAAAATGATTTTGACGGTGTAAAAAGAGCTATCAGAGATTTACAAAGCGATATCAAAAAGGTTACCGATCGGGAACCGGCCCTAAACAATAAAACATCTAAAACGACTATCATCATTGGAACTATTGGTAAATCTGCTTTGATTGATGATTTAATAAAAAACAAAAAAATCAACGTAAACGGGATTACAGGCAGATGGGAAAGCACTTTGATTGAGGTTGTACAAAACCCTACAACAGCTATTGAACAAGCTTTGGTGATAGCCGGAAGCGATAAACGAGGTACAATTTATGGTATCTACGAAATCTCTTATCAAGCAGGCGTATCTCCCTGGTACTACTGGGCTGATGTTCCGGTTAAGAATTAAAAAGATCTCTATGTTAAAAATGGAAGGTACGTTTTAGAAAGTCCGGCCGTAAAATACAGAGGAATTTTTTTAAATGATGAAGCTCCCGCCTTAAGCGGCTGGGCAAAAAAAGAATTTGGCGGATTTAACCATCAATTCTACGAAAAGGTATTTGAACTGATTCTTAGACTAAAAGGCAATTACCTGTGGCCTGCCATGTGGGGAAGCGCTTTCAATGACGATGATAAATTAAACCCCGTAAAAGCAGACGAATACGGCGTAGTTATAGGAACATCTCATCATGAACCTTTGACCAGAGCTCATGATGAATGGCGACGTTATGGAAAAGGGGCCTGGGATTATACCAAAAACGAAGAGGAATTAAAAAAATTCTGGAGAACCGGGTTAGAAAGAGTTGCTGACAAAGAGATTTTAGTGACTTTGGGTATGCGTGGCGACGGAGATGAACCCATGACCGAAGGAACTGCTACTGCCCTGCTTGAAAGAATTGTTAAAGACCAAAGAGACATCATCAAAAATGTAACTCAAAAGCCTATTGAGCAAACTCCGCAAGTTTGGGCTTTGTATAAAGAGGTTCAGGATTATTACGATAAAGGCATGCGTGTCCCGGACGATGTGACTTTACTATTGTGTGACGACAACTGGGGAAATCTTAGAAAATTGCCCGATTTAAAAGAAGCACCAAGAAAAGGTGGTTATGGAATTTATTATCATTTCGATTATGTAGGTGGTCCCAGAAATTATAAATGGATCAATACTAATCCTATCCAAAAAACATGGGAGCAGATGAATCTGGCTTATCAATATGACGCCAACCAGATCTGGATTGTAAACGTAGGTGATTTAAAACCTATGGAATTTCCTATCGAGTTTTTTCTGGACTACGCATGGAATCCGGACGCCATTCCATCAGAGCAACTAAAAAATTATACAGTAAACTGGGCAGAGAAACAATTTGGCGGTAAACACAGGAATGAAATCGCTGATTTAATAGACACCTATTTAAAATATGCCGGACGTATAAAACCTGAATTACTGAATGCGGATACTTATAGCTTAACAAATTATAACGAATGGACAAGGGTAATTGCTGATTATGATGTCTTGCTGCAAAAAGCCGTAGAAATCAAGTCTAAACTTCCGCAGATTTATCATGATAGTTTTTATCAATTGGTTTTGCATCCGATAGAAGCAAACGCTAATCTGCACCATCTTTATTATGCACACGCTAAAAATAAACTTTTCGCTAAACAAGGTAGAAAATCAGCCAATCAATATGCTGAGGAAGTAGAAAAAAGATTTAAACAAGACACTGAAATCACCAATTATTACAACAACATAATGGCCAATGGAAAGTGGAAACACATGATGGACCAAACACATATTGGCTATACTTACTGGCAACAACCAGATTCTAATACAATGCCTAAAGTCAGCAGAGTAGAGCTTATGAACAAATCAAATTTAGGCATAAGTGTAGAAGGAAGCGAGGAATTCTGGACCGGGAAAAACGTCAAAGGCACAAAACTGGCTACATTTAATGCTTTATCACAAGCAACACATTATATCGAGTTATTTAACAGAGGCAACACCAGTTCGAAATTTAATATCAAAGCGCCTAAGTATATACATTTATCTAAAACCAGTGGCTCCTTAGATAATGACGAAAGTATTGCTGTTTCTATAAACTGGAATCTGGCTCCAACGGGAATAAGCAAT
>NZ_JBEBVH010000218.1:0-6783 GCF_040392825.1 Pseudopedobacter sp. | reverse complement strand
AAAAAGGTATCCAGATGGTATGGGTTTGATGTAGAATACCATGGAGATATGTCTGACGTCGAGTTTCAGGGTAATTATTTAAGAACAAGAGATTTATCAAATCTTTTGAAAATGTTAGAAATGACGAATAAAGTTAAGTTTAAAATACTACAGAAAAACAGCTCGGAAAGGAGGGTACTTGTAATAAGAGATAATTAAATAAAAAGATAATCCTTTAAACAGGAGTGTTACCAGCACTCCCGTTTATGTAAAGCATAGTATTTATGCTTTGAATAGGATAATTAGTAACTGATCATAAATAGTCAAAAATTAAACCTAAATCAAATGTATAAAAATTCCATCGCATTGCGATGTGGCACACTTTATTGTTTCCTGAAATTTCTCTTTATCATGAAGCTTAGTTTTATTTTCATAATGATAACCGTTTTGCAGGCTAACTCAGCATCATTTGCCCAAAAAGTGAATGTAAAAGTTGTAAATGCACCTATAAAACAGGTTTTTTATCAACTTACTCAACAAACAGGTTATAATTTTATAGCAGACGCCAGTCTGGCTAAGAAGATAAAACCTGTAACTCTTGATTTGAAGAATGCCAGTATGGAGGAAGTGCTGAATAAATGCTTTAAAGGAATTGCCATAGATGTTGTAGTAAATAAGGTAGTTAAGACAGTGTTTATTAAAGAAAATGAAAAGGGGTTATCTCAAGTAAAACAATCTTTAATTATAAACGGTAACGTCAACGATGAGCGTAATGAGCCTTTAGCTGGCGTTAGTATTAAACTGAAAAACGGACAAACCAGTACCGTATCAGATGTTAATGGAAACTTTGTTATTAATGTACCCAATGAAGAAGCGATTTTAATTTTTAGCTTTTTAGGTTTTGCTACGCAAGAGAAAAGAGTCGGAAATAGTAAAGTGTTGAATATTAGGCTTGTTCAGGAAGTTTCTAAACTTAATGAAGTTGTAATTATTGGTTACGGTGCAACAGTTTCCAGAGAAGATTTAACCGGTGCGGTAGGAACAGCAGATTTGGAAGATATGCGTGTTGCCCCTGTTGTCTCTTTTGATCAAGCTTTGGCGGGGAGAATTGCTGGCGTTCAAATACTTTCTAATGATGGACAACCCGGAGAAGAAGGGATTAATATTGCTATTCGTGGACAGAATTCTTTAACACAAGATAATTCCCCGCTGTTTGTGGTAGACGGTTTTCCGATGGAAGATTTTGATCCAACCTCACTTTCAATAGATGATATAGAGTCGATAGATGTTTTAAAAGACGCATCGGCATCTGCTATTTACGGTGCGAGAGGAGCTAACGGCGTAATTGTTATTCAGACAAAAAAAGGAAAAATAGGTGAGCCTGTTATAAGTTATTCGGCAACTGTAGGTTTTCAGGAAATAACAAAGAGAATGGATTTATTGAGTCCATACGAGTTTGTAAAATATCAAATAGAAAGAAGTGCAACCAATATTGCAAAATACACACCGGCAGATTTGCCTACGAGTAATCCAGACTATAATTCTGCAGGTAATACATTAGAATCTTATAAAAAGATTAAAGGTATTGATTGGCAGGATGAACTGTATAGGTTAGGCAATACGCAAATACATAACTTATCTATCAGAGGTGGATCACAACAAACAAAATATTCTATATCGGGCTCTATTTATGATCAGCGGGGTGTTATTTTAAATACGGGTTTATCCCGTTATCAGGGTAGAGTTTCTTTAGATCAACAATTGACAAAAAAGCTTAATGCAAGTTTAAGAGTCAACTTTAGCCGGAATAACTCATTCGGTCAGCTAGCTTCAGAAGATCCTATAAATGGACAGGCCAGTAGTAATTTGCTTTTTGGTGCCTGGGCATATAGACCCGTAACCGGAAGGGAAACAGAAGAAAACGATGTTGATGAAGATTTTATTGAAGATTTTAGAGATGAAGAAACAACTTTTATCTATGATTACAGAGTAAATCCGGTGCTTTCTGCTGAAAATACTTATAGAAAAAGCAGGGCAAATAATATAAATTTTAATGGAAATGTCGATTATAAGGTCTTAAAAGACTTAAGTCTTAAAGTTACCGTAGGATTTGATAAGCGGCAAACTAACACCGAAAATTTTTACAACTCCCAAACTGCTAGAGGCTCGTCAAAACTTCCTAATAATACAAGAGGTGTACAGGGAAACCTCTCTCTTTTTGATAGGGAAATCTGGACAAACTCATCTATACTTAGTTATAAAAAAAGATTTAATAAAAGAAATAGTTTGGATGCGCTCTTCGGATATGAAATACAGGGAATTGATAATTCCAGAATAGGGCTTTCCAATCAACAGATACCTAATGAATTCTTAGGAATAAGTGGGATGGATGAAGGTGTAACGCTACCGAACACTGTTGCATACTCCAGCTCTGTTTTAGGCTCTTTAATAAGCAGGGTTAATTACAGTTATCTTTCCAAATATCTTTTTACAGCTACGTTTAGAGCAGATGTTTCTTCCAAATTTGCTCCGGGTAATCGTACCGCATACTTTCCTTCCGGAGCATTTGCCTGGCGAATGGGACAAGAAAAATTCCTTAAACAAAGTAAGGTTATATACGATGCTAAACTTAGAATCAGTTATGGTACAACCGGGAACAACAGGGTAACGGATTTCGCATATTTATCGCCTATTATCGGAACAAATGTTTCAGAATCATATTCACAGAACAATGGAGAGCCGGTTTTAGGAATGTTTCCGGGGACTTTAGGCAATAAAGATTTAAAATGGGAAACAACATCTCAGGTTGACCTGGGTTACGATATATCTTTTTTGAAGAACAAAATTGCATTAACAGTAGATGCTTACCGGAAAACAACATCAAATTTGCTGTTAAATGCAAATGTCCCTTACAGTTTCGGATACCAAAGGGCATTCAAGAATATAGGTAAAATAAGAAACGAGGGATTAGAATTTTCTTTAAATACAGTCAATATTAAAAACAAAAATTTCGACTGGAAAAGTAATATCAATATATCCTTCAATAAGAATAAAATCCTGGCTCTTTCTGAAGATGAACAGAAAATGTTCAGTAAAATTAACTGGGCAGCCAATTACAATGCAACGTTCTTGTATGCGGCCGAAGTAGGAGGTCCTGCAGCCATGTTTATAGGGCAGGTTTTTGACGGAGTTTATCAATATTCAGATTTTGAAGAAGTGTCTCCAGGGAAATACTATCTAAAACCAGACATACCATATACGGGAACAGATAGAGACAATATTAAGCCAGGAGATATCAAGTATAAAGACTTAAATGGTGATGGCGTTATTGATGAATATGATATTACTATTATAGGAAATCCGGTGCCGAAACATAGTGGCGGTTTTGTAAACAACTTCAGATACAAAAATTTCAGTTTAAATGTGTTTTTTCAATGGGTTTATGGAAATGATATCTTTAATGGGAACAGAATCTATTTTGAGGGTAACCCGTCTAATGTCCCTAATTTAAACCAATATGCTTCTTATGCTGACAGATGGACTCCTGAAAATCAGAGTAATACCATGTTTAGGTCTGGAGGTTATGGTCCCGCATATTATTCCTCAAGGTTAATTGAAGACGGTTCTTTTCTAAGGTTAAAGACCGTGTCTTTAGGTTATGAAATTCCCAAGAAAATATTAAGCAGGTTTAAAATATCCAATATGAATTTGTCTTTGGTTGCACAAAATTTATATACATGGACAAAGTACTCGGGAATGGATCCGGAGGTATCTGCCAGGCATTCAACTTTAACTCCTGGATTTGATTTTTCGGCTTATCCAAGAGCGAGAACAATAGCATTTTCTTTAAGAACAACTTTTTAATGTTGATAATATGAAACGTTTTATTAGATATTTTTTGCTTGTATATATACTCATGTCATTTGCTGGATGTAAAAAGCTTTTTGACACCAATCCTCAGGATTTTGTTGATCAGGAACAATTTTATCAGACTGAACAACAACTAAAAAATGCATTAATGGCAGTTTATAGTCCATTAGGAAAAGGTGAATTGTATGGGGCGCGGATGATTGGCAGATTAGGTTTGGATGCGGATGAAGCTTTCTACAATTCAAGCATATTTACGGGCGTGTTAGACAATAGTATTATACCTACTGATTCATATATAACCAGCTTCTGGAGAGTTTGTTATGAAGCTATTAATAGGGCTAATCTGCTTTTAAAATATATTGACAAGCCTAAAATGAATGAAAAGGACAGGAATATAATTAGGGGCGAAGCACTATTTTTAAGAGGATATTATTATCTGTTGTTAACCAGTAACTTTGGGAATATCCCCTTAATTCTTGAACCCAGCTTATCAGGTTCTCAATCTCCCAACATACAACAAACAACAAGTAAAGAGGTTTACGAACAAATTATATCAGACTTAACAGAAGCACAAAGTATTGTGTTAACCGCAACCGAAATAGGATATGGCGGAAGGGTTAATCGTTCTGCAGTACAGGGAATTCTGGCCAGAGTCTGTTTATATATGGCGGGCAATCCTATAAATGACTTTACCAAATATGAAGTTGCCAGAGCATGGGCAGATAGTGTAATAACCTCGGGTGAGCATCAGCTAAATGCCAGTTACGCCGATGTATTTAAAAATTATGCTACAGATACTTATGATATTAAAGAAAGTATCTTAGAAGTAGAATTTTACGGGAATTCTACCGGAATTTATACCGAAGGCGGGACGGTAGGTAATGCCAATGGAATAAGATATACAACAAACCCAGCCGATCCGCGCTATGGAAGATCAGACGGTTTTTTAAATATAACTCCCAGATTATGGAATCTATATCCAGATGCAAGTAGTTTAATATCAAGCGACTTAAGAAGGGATTGGTCTATAGCACCGTTTTCTTTGTCAGGTAATCCGGCAGTAGAAAAGGCGTGGACTGTTACCCAGATTATAAACAGGTATCCGGGTAAATTTCGTCGTTTTTACGAGACTGTATCACCAAAAACAAGTAGTACTCCTCAAAATTTCCCTTTATTAAGGTACTCCGATGTTCTTTTAATGTATGCCGAAGCAGATAATTATATGAATCAGGGGCCAACTCCTAAAGCTTTGGAATCTATTAATCAGGTTAGAAGAAGAGCTTATGGTTTACCGGTAAGCTCTCCAAGTACAGTAGACTTAGATATGAATATTTCATATGAGGATCTTCTTAAAGAAATAAAAGACGAAAGATCAAGAGAACTCAGCTTTGAATGTTTGCGAAAAAGGGATCTGGTAAGATGGGGAGATTTTTTGAAGAACATGAAAGAGGTTTACAGTCAGGTAATAGACATAGACGCCAATTCAAGAGCTGTACCCGTTTACAGAAATGTATCTAAACGCGATGAATTGTGGCCTATACCTGCTTATGAAATGGGCGTAAATTCTTCTTTGGTTCAAAACTTTGGGTGGTAATCAAAGAGGTTAAAGACTGAAAGCATAAAGTTCCAAAGGCATTCCTTTGGAGCTAAACGCATGGCAGCATAGTGATTTTAATGTAAAAATAATGAATAGAAAAGTTATGAAATGGATTAAGGCATTAGTAATACCGGTAATTATTTCTTCTTGCAGTAAGCCAGATTTTAAAAAGGCCGAATTAGACGTACATGTTGAAAATATTGAACACAAAGTAGGTGATCCTATATTTTTTGATATTAAAAGTAACGCAGATAATATAGTCTTTTATTCGGGGGTAGCATATGGCGATACTTTAAGTGAATATAAATACAAGGATGGCAGACAGGTACCAATAGAGGATTTAAAGATGTCGTTTAATACCAAGCTTGGAACTGCCGGTACTCAGGTAAACCAGTTGCAGGTGTTGGTTTCTAATGATTTTAATGGGGTGTATTCTGCTCAAAATGTCGATGCGGCAACCTGGACAGATATTACTTCAAAATTTAACCTGGCTACTTCTACAGCGGTAGTTAATAGTGGTGAATATAGTTTAAACCAATATACGGAACCGGGAAAGCCGCTTTATATATGCTTTAAATATATTGTGAGACCCAGAATAGCATATAAAACTTCGCGAGACGTGACAATCAGCGAATTCCTGATAACTAATGAAGGAAGTCTGGGTAAGCATAATGTAACAACTTTTATCCGATCTGGTTTTGCTTCGGAAACAGCTGTATTAAAGGGAAATTTTACTCCGGCTGAGGGGCGAAATGTTTTCTCAAGTACATCAATCCAATTAAGAGGTAATACTGCCTCGGGGACAACGGAAGAATATACCGAAGCCTGGGTTATTTCTAAGCCTATCAATACAGACACCCTGGTATTAGGCGCGGATAAATCTATTCCTTTAAAAGGTTATAAAGATTTACGGCAGGAAGCATTTTATTATACCTATTACAAGCCGGGGACATATACAGCAACTTTTGTCGCTTTTAATCTGAATGAAGATGGTAGAGACTCTGTAACCAAACAATTAAATATAACTGTAAAACCTTAAATTTTTATTATGAAGAAGTTAATACTTACAGCAATAGTTCTCGCGAGCACTATGATACTATATGCTCAAAGTTCATGGCAGTTAGAGAATGAGATAGTAAATTATAACCTAACTGGTACAGCATCAAATCCACTCACTCGTACAGGAGCAAGTTTAAATTTAATTTCGAATACTATTACGCCAGCTTATTTACCCTGTCCTACAGATGGAATAGTACATGTGTTAACCAGTTCCTCTGCGGGAAATAAGTTTGTTTTAGATCAGACGAATAATGGCTTTTTAACTTTTAATACTTCTA
>NZ_JBEBVH010000217.1:0-6787 GCF_040392825.1 Pseudopedobacter sp. | reverse complement strand
TTTTCCAAAGCGCTTTTCCATAAACTGGATAAAGTTCTTTCATCATAGCCAAAAGTCCTTCTGATAGCCATTTCATAACCAAACTTTGCAGTCGATTTGAAAAATGGCATAATCAGCGTATCGCCATAAGTAGATCCTATAAATGCCCAAAAGGCCTGTCCGTATCTGTAAGGGAAGTATTTGCTATTGGTAGTTAAGTCGCGTAGTGTAGGAATATCTTTATTTAAAACTGCATCTCTCATCCACATAGCAGTATTCGCATCAACCTTACCCAAAGAAAGATATTCTGCCATTCCTTCAACCATCCATAAAGGTAAATTTCCTATATTTTCTAACTGAGTAGAATCTCCTTCAATTAAAGAATGATATTGAAATGCATGTACCAACTCGTGGCCTAAAACGTGTCTCGTCTGAAAATTGATTTCCTGAAGCGGCATGAAAACCCGATTCTTTAAACCTTCTGTCACACCGCCGGTACCTACACCAATTTCGCTGTCTATGATAGTTGTTTGTTGAAATTCCGGCGAGTTTCCATAAAGAATAATAGGATTAGGTTTTCTAAAAGTATCTCTAAAAACCTGTTGATGCAAGTGATACCAGGCTTCACTTTCCTTTGCAAAATTCTTTATTACGCTATCGTTTTTCGTATAATAATACAAATGAAAATGGGGAGTTTCGTAAACTTTAAACTTCAGGTTTTTATATCGAACCTTATTTTGCCCAAAGTATTGCGCCTGCGCTTGATTTCCAATACTAAGTAAAGCAGTGCCTATAACGATTAAAAAAAGCTGCTTAACATTGAAAATTTTCTGGTAAATGTTCATCTCAGATATCTTAAATTTATAATATTCTATTGTTAATTACTTTTTCCTTCTTTCTTTAGTTGTCTTCTTAATTGTCGCTCTTCTTTTCTGGTTAAAGGAGTTTCTTGTTTGTCTTCCGTTTTTTCTGAAGGAGTTTTTGTATTATTAGACTTAACATCAGTTTTTTCTTTTGGTTCTAATTTCGTTTCATCTGGTACAGGTATTACTTCTTCTATTTCCAGAGGGTTAGCCAGCGAATCTGTTGTTAAACTATCTGTAGTTGTCGTATCTATTACAATCCTAGGGCTAGGACAATTATAAGTACGTTTAATTTCTATTTTTGGTTTTGGAAACGGACCTAAGGTTATACCTGTTGAGGGATCTTTATATACCTTCTCCATAAACTTGGCAAAAATAGGAAGCGCTGTTCTGGAGCCTTCCCCGGTTTCAGAATTTTTAAAATGTACGCTTCTGTCATCTGCACCAACCCAAACTCCGGTGACCAAGTCTTTGGTTATTCCCATATACCAGCCATCTACATAATCAGACGAGGTTCCTGTCTTTCCTCCAATTTGGTTGTTCTTTTTGAATAAGTCCCATTCCCATAAAGCTTGAGAAGTTCCACCAGGTTCTTCCATACCACCTCTGAACATATAAAGCATCAGCCAGGCAATTTCTTCGCTAATGACTCTTTGTTGTTTTGCCGTAAATTCTTCAATAGTTTTACCATCAAAATCTGTAATTTTTTCAACCAATATAGGTTCCACACGTTTTCCCTCATTAAGGAAAGTTCCGTAAGCCTTTACCATTTCAAAAACGCTAACATCATTTGAACCCAGACTTACAGAAGGTACGGATTGTAAAGGACTTTCGATACCACATTTATGAGCATACTCAACTACTTTATCCCAGCCAACTAACTCGGTAATTTGGGCTGTAATAGAATTTACAGATCTGGCCATTGCCCATCTTAAAGACATTTCTCTGTAAGAGAAGTTCCAGTCTGCATTTTTGGGTTCCCAAACCTCTTGTTTCTTATTTAAAGTATATTCAATTTTTACGGGTTTATCTGTGAATTTGTCGCAAGGGGAGAGACCGCTCTCTAATGCGGCTAAATAGGCAAATGGTTTAAAGGTAGAACCTGCCTGACGTTTGGCTTGTTTTACGTGATCGTATTTAAAATAATTGTAATTATCTCCGCCAATCCATACTTTTATTTTTCCGGAAAATGGATCTAAAGTCATCATACCGGTATTTAATATCTTGGCATAATATTCTATAGAATCTATAGTGGAGAACTCAACTTCCTTATCTCCATTCCAGTCAAAAACCGTCATCTTCTTTTTCTTGTTGAGATAAGCTTGTAATGAATCTGGCTGGTTTTGATATTTTTTCTTTATTCCTGCATACCAGGATAGTTTTTGGAGGTTGCTTTCTATAAAATTCTCGATTACTTTCCCTTCAGAGTCTCTCCATGGAATATCATTTCCCCAGGAATTATAGAATCTTCTTTGCAGAACTTTCATTTGTTCAGATACAGCTTCTTCCGCATATTTCTGAAGTTTAGAATCTATGGTGGTATAGATTCTTAATCCATCTTCATATAAGTCATAACCATTTTTCTCACACCATTTTTCTAACCATTTCGCAACAGCTGCTCTTAAGTAAGAATCACCTTCATTTTTTTTAGAATCTTTTCCTAATTTCAGTTTAATAGGTTGTTTTACAGCTTTTTGATAGGATTGGTTATCCAGATAATCGTACTTATTCATCTGAGATAAGACAACATTCCTTCTTTCCAAAGACCTTTCCGGGTTTTTAATAGGATTGTATGTAGAAGTAGCTTTTAACATTCCAACCAGGAGTGCAGCTTCCTGTACATTAACATTACTTACCGATTTATCAAAATAATGCTTTGCAGCGGTATTTATCCCGTATGAATTGTTACCAAACGGCACGGTGTTTAAATACATGGTAAGAATATCCTCTTTGGAATAATTAGATTCCAACTTGTAAGCAGTTAGCCATTCTTTGAATTTGGATATTAATGTTCTAACAAGAGGAATATGTTTTACAAAACCTTGCGATTTATTATTTCTGGTTCTGTATAGATTTTTTGCAAGCTGTTGTGTAATAGTGCTTCCACCTCTTTTATCTCCAGTAACGGTAGATATAATTCCGGAAGCGATGGAATAAAAGTCTACTCCCGAATGCTTGTAAAACCTTATATCTTCTGTTGCAATTAGAGCATTGACAATAGATGGGCTTATCTCATTAAATGTAACCGGTGTTCTGTTCTCCCGGTAATATCTTCCAATTAGCTTTCCATCGGCTGTATAAACTTCAGATGCAATGCTGAGTGAAGGAAATTTAATATCTTTTTTGGGCGGAGTATATCCAAATAAGCCAAGAAAATTGATTTCTATGGCGCATATAAATAAAACAACTAAGTATATTACTATTATAAGGTATCTAAGCGGCTTATTACGTATTTCTTTGAACATATATATAAAGATGAAAAAAGATAGCTAATTTTTAAATAAAAATGCCCATCCAATATCTAAAAAAAGATAAACACTAAATGTTAAGAAATGTTATTGTTTGGTTGGCAGAAGATAAAAAAATAGCGCCTATAATATAAGCGCTATCTTTTTTTTAAATATTTCTATAATAGTCTAAACTTTCTTTAATTAAATCGTGACTTACAACAATATTGAATTTACAATTTCCAATTTTATCAGGTAGAGAAAAATTAATCTTACCAGATATATTCTTTTTATCATGTTGCATTATTTCAAGTAAAACGTCGTAAATATCTGATTTTAAGCTGTATTTAGGGAAGAATTTAAGGATATCGTTTTTTATGATATTTAACTCTTCAACAGAAAGCATTCCTGTTTTATTAGCTATATAAGCTTCTGTAATCATTCCTATGGCAATGGCTTCACCGTGAGTAAGCGATTTACTATCGTTTTCTAAGGACCATGATTCTATTGCATGACCAATTGTATGGCCGAAGTTTAAGATCTTTCTTAATCCTTTTTCGAAAGGATCTTCTAAAACTACTTCATTTTTGATTTCTACAGAACGTTTAATTTGCGCTATAGTGATTTCTTTAGGAGAAGCCAATTTTACAACTTCATTGTAATAAACATTGTCGGCTATAATTCCGTGTTTTATAACTTCAGCGAATCCGGATATAAGTTGGTTTTCAGGTAAGGTTTCTATAAACTCATCGCAAATAATTACTGCTTTTGGTTGTGCGAAAGTACCAATGATATTTTTTACACTATCTATATCTATTCCCGTTTTTCCACCAACAGACGCGTCTACCTGCGATAAAAGGGTAGTAGGTATCTGCAGAAAATCGATACCCCTTTTATACGTAGATGCTGCAAAACTTCCCATGTCAGTTACTACGCCTCCACCTAAATTAATAACTAAGGCATTTCTGTCGGCTTCAAAATCCAATAACATTTTCCATATGCCAATACAGAAATCTATATTTTTATTTTCTTCTCCATAGGGAATTTCTATGATATCGTAATTGTCCAGGTTCGGCAGTTTGTTTTGAAGCACAGGCAAACAATATTTTCCTGTATTTTCATCTGTTATAATAAATACCTTCGAGTAACTGTTTTCTGCTAAAAAATTTTCTAAAGAGCTTAGGGTATTATCAAAATATATATTGTAGCCGCTGCTAGTTAACTGGTTCATATTACTTTTATTTTTTGCTTGTTAAATTCTATGATGTCGCCCTTTTTTACTTTCAATCTTTTTCTGTAGTCTACTTTTCCGTTGTATTTAACCAATCCGGCTTCAACTACTGTTTGTGCTTCTCCGCCAGACATAACCAGATCTGTAGCCTTAAGCCATTGTATCATGGGAATGAAATCTCCCTCTAGTTTAAATTCAATCATCTGTTGCAATATTACGAAAAGCTAATCTATTACATCCTTAAAATTACAGGCTTTTTAACAAACCATTTGTCCTGAAGTATTTTTGTAAGGTATCAGGTTTTGTCATCAAATAAGTTTGTAAACCCAATTCCCGAGCGGTCTTTAAATGTTGAGGGCTATCGTCTATAAAAAGTGTTTCTTTTGGATTTAGTTGATGATTGTCCAGAACAATTTCAAAAATTTCCTTATCTGGTTTACGCATTCCCATTAAATGAGAGTAATAATCTTTAGTGAAAAATGAAGAATTGTCTTCGAGGTCGAAGTCTCTTTTCAGATAATCAATAATCCATTGATAATGAATTTCGTTATTATTACTCAATAAGAAAGTGTTGTATTGTTCTTTTATTTTTAGCAATAATTCGTGGTTTCCGGCGGGTACACCTAACAAAAGTGAATTCCATGCATCATCTATCTGTTGGTCTGATAACTGATTATGACCTGTTAATCTTCTTATTTCACTTCTGAATTCTGATGCACCGATAGCTCCTTTATCAAACTGATCAAAAATAGAGCTTTGATTTTTATGTCCATAGATATCCTGAATATTGTTGACACCCAGTTTAGCAAAAGATTCCTGAGCTTTTATAAAGTCGATGTCAAAAATTACATTCCCGTAATCGAATATGATGTTTTTTATTTTGTATTCCATGTTAGCTTCTTCTGACTTTATTTATTCGTCGTTTGTGCTGGATAGCTCGGTTAGCTCACGAGCTTCCTTTAAGATGTTTTTAGCTTTTTTGTGAGAAATGTTGAGAAATTCAATTAAAGAGCTTTCTCTGATAATATCTTTAACCAAAATACAACCTTTTTGAAGCAGTAATTCTTTTTCGGTCTGCGAAATGGTTGTAAGACAGGTGATAGGGTAAAGCCCACCTTGGTCTACACGGCGTTTTATACTTCTATCTTCAGGATAATCCCAGGATATCAAACCAATATTATAACATTCTGCAAAAGCTATGGCATCTTTAGTCAGATAAGCATTGCTTACCAGCCAACCCTCTGTAAGTTTCATTGCTGTTCCAAAAAAATTAAAGCTTTTCTCTTCAAGATCCTTAATTCTGGAAAGGAAATACATAGGTGTAGTAACGCTTATTTTTGCATCGACTGTATTCCTGAATTTACATTCTGCCAAAATAAGCCTTTCGTCTTTTTGCGCCACTACATCAACTTCATGCTTCACAGCCTTTCCGTCCAATAGCTGTCCTGTTAAGGTTTGGAAACCGTAATACTCAAATACTTTTGCTACCCATTTTTCAAAATAATATCCGGCAGGACCTAAATCTCTTAGAGCTTTTTTAAGACTATACCTGGCTGCAAAAACATTTCTCTGTTGTTTCAGAAGCTTGAAGGCAATTTGGTAAAGTTTTCGGGTAGTGATTCCGTCGTAGATGTGTTTTTTCATTTCATTAAAAACATATTCTACTTGTTGTAATGGTGCGCCAGATTTAATAAGCGAGTTTTTTAATGCAGAAGGATTAAACTCTACTTTTTCGCCTGAAAATTTAGTTACGTATATAGGATGATTCAAAACTATAAGAATTAAAACATGCGAATTTAACCTTTTAAGTTAATATGATAAGGAATTATTTGTCTTAGAATGGTTGTTTGTCTTCAGCAATGGAGCGCTAATCTACCGTTTCATAAACGTTTTAATATAAACATTTGATTTTATTAAATATTGTTTATATTTGGTTAACCAAATATTGGTTAACCAATAACTTAAATTATGAAATATCTATTTGCCTTATCGCTATTAGTGTTATTGTCTTGTAAAGAAAAAGACAAATTTATTTTAGATCCACCTAAAGAAAATCCAATAGAAGAAGAGCAATTTTCTGGCGTTACATTAAGTGCAAATGGAAAAGACGATGCATATTCGTTAATAAACAGCGCCTTTGGCGGGTCCGGAGATGTGATAGAAGCACCTGACCAAAGCCATCCGAATTTCGGAAAACATATTACCCAGGTTTTTGATAATGAGTTGCAAAAATATGTTTTTGCTTTTCATATCCATGTTACTCCGGA
>NZ_JBEBVH010000216.1:0-6852 GCF_040392825.1 Pseudopedobacter sp. | reverse complement strand
TGGGAGATAGGGGAATACAGAAAATAATAGCAACTAATAAGATACCATTTGATGTTAAGGATATTAAACTGGAAAAAGAAGGATTCGAATTAGATTTTACTAAGCCTTTTTCTATTCCCAGGAACACAGATATTTCTTCGCTATTAAAAGTGAAAAAGTACAATTATCATTACCATGCAAAGTATGGCTCTCCGCGAATCAATGAGCAGAACGTTGCTATAAAGCAGGTTGAAGCTACTTCTAAAAATTCTAAAATAAGTTTGAAATTGAGAAAATTGGAAGAAGGTTTTATTTATGAGATTAAGATAGATTCTGTGTTTAGTAAGGGGCAAAAAGACACATTGACAAATAAAATAATCGCTTATACTGTTAAAAAGACAAAAAATTAAGATTATTATTAAACGATTTGAGTGCTAATGCGGAAATTGGAGCTCAAAGTATATAAAACTTTGACTCCATTTCTTTATTAAAGTTTTCTATAATTTAAACATGAGAGGGACAGTATAGCGACATCTTACTATTTTATCTCCTTGTTTTGCAGGAATCCACCTGGGCATGTTTTGCAATAACCTTATTGTTTCGGTATTTAGATTTTTAGATCCCGTAACGGTCCTTAAAATGTTAATATTTGTTATAGAACCATCTTTTTCAACTACAAAAGTAGCGGTAACTCTGCCTTGAATGTTGTTTTCCTTTTCCCATTCAGGATATTTCATGTTTTTATTGATATAATTGTAAAATTCTTTTATTCCTCCGGGGAATTCAGGATACTTTTCAACCATATATACAACAGCGTTATCATCTGCTTTTAAGATGGAATCTGTTATGGCCTTTTGTCTTTCACGGCTAGGTCCGAATGTTCTTTCCTGTCCAAAACTTTGAAAAGAAGCAAATATAAATAAGATAAAGCCAGAAATAAGGCCGATTTTTAGGTTCATAATTTTAGGTTTTTTTGATTTAATATGTCAATTTAATATAAGCTTTTATAAAGAATGTTTCTACTTTTTATTTAGCTTTTGGATTCTGAAAAATTCCGTTTACTCAAATAAAAATTTTCCTTTTCGGTCATCAGTGCTCTTTCGTGTTTTTTCTTATCCGGATATCCTAGTAAATGTAATGTTCCATGAATAAAAACTCGATGTAACTCATCTGCAGTTTTTACTCCAAACGTTTTTGCATTTTCTTTTACGCGTTCTATACTGATAAAAATATCCCCGTAAATTATACCTTCTTCTTCCGAATTATCAAAAGTGATAATATCTGTATAAGTATCATGATTTAAATACTGTTGATTGATATGAAGAAGGTATTCATCTGAACAAAGGATAAAATTAAGCTCCTGCAATTGATGTCTTTCTTCGTTAATGGTTTTGTTTATCCAATCTCTTATGTGGTTTATATCGCTTATTTTATAGCTTATATCCTCTTTAAAAAAATTTATGGCAAGTCTTTTCATCAAATCAAATTTGGATTTACAAAGATTGCAATAAAATTTAAGTTCCCGATTAAGAGTTATTTAGTTGAGATGTTTTTGAGAGCTGGGATGATTAAAGAATAGCAAATAAAAATAAATACTGGTTATCTGATACTTAAAACCAAAGGTTTATAATTTAAAATGAAGTTCAACCTCATTCCCACTACTATTAAAAATACATTGATCTGCTAATTTTTTCATAATGAATATCCCACGGCCGCTTAATTTTTCTACGTTTTCAGGAGCCGTCGGATCAGGAAGATTATTAAAATCGAAGCCTTCACCCTCATCAGAAATCGAAAAGATGAGTCTTCTGTTATCTATGTTTTCTATATTTACATAAACAGTTTTCGTAGGATTTTCTTTATTTCCATGAACTATGGCATTTGACACTGCTTCGTTTACACAGGTCATCATATTTGCGTAAACTTCATCGCTTAAATTGAGTGTGGGTACCAAATTATCTATGAAGTTTTCAACTGTAACGATACTTGCGCTTGTAGAAGGAAGCTGAAGCGAATAAAGCCCCTTATCTATTATCTGTGTTATGTTCGCCATAGCTATTCCTCTAATTTTACTTTATCAAGATACTGATTACTCTTCGTTTTATAAAAGTTATTTAACGAAGGAGGTACTGTTTTTAACAACTCGGTATCTTTTCTCTTGATTTCATTATATTCTTTCAATATCAAGTTATAATTAGGAGCAAATTCTTTACCACTCTTACTCTCTTTTTCTATATCCTGGTCTCTTTCCCTTTCTGCTTTTTCTGCTTCTAATAGTTTAATTTGTATCTCCTGTTGTCTTAACAGAGACTCTCTCGTAATACGTTTGTTTACGAGTTCTGTCTCCGTTTGTTCCATTTCTTTCATTATTTTTTCCAGATTTCCAGATTTACCAAAGCCATCTTTATTCATTTTTTGATTGAGCTCCTGCAATGCCTGTCTAATCATTTGCTGTTGTTTGGCCATTTCAGAAAATTGTCGACTCATACTGCCTTTTCCTGCTTTTCCAGGTTCCAAACCTTGTTTTTGCATTTGTTCTTTGGCTTTTTGCATATTTTTATTGAGCTCTTCCTGCATTTTTGATAACTCAGACATACCAGGTTGTGGTTTGCCTTTTCCACCAGATTTAGCATTCTTCATTGCATTTTGAAGTTGCTGTAACGCTTCGCTTAACATTAACGCTAAATTGTTTATTGAAGTTAAAGCATATTGCTGGCTTTTGTTGACCTGAGGAATGTTTCTATCCGGAATATTTTCTAATGCGTTATTTAGGTTTTCCCTTATTTGTGCTATTTCTTTATTAACCGCTGTGGATATTTGTGGAACTTTTTTACTCAAACTAAACAAACTGTCTTCCACAATTTTTAAATTATCAGCTATTTCACGTTGTTTTTTTCCGAGCTCTGTAAACTTAGGACTAGCCACATCTGTACGTTTTATATCCAGCATCAGATTTTCCTGATCGAATGACGATTTAAGAAGATTCTGTAAGAGCTGGCGCAGAGATTTCATGTCTACAGAAATCTGTTCTTCTGTAGAGTCTTGCTGCATTTCTTTAAGTTGCTTCGCCAAATCCTGCATTTGTTGGCCGGCTTCTTTTTGACTGCCGCTGGCTTGCTGTTTATTGTTCTGCTGCAATTGTTTTATTGCATCATTTATATTTTTATCTATTTCCTGTTGTTGTTGCTCCTTAATATCGTAATTATCGGGTCGGTCTAAAGCATCGTTTTTTTGTTTAGCTTCTTGCAGGCCCTTTTTTATTTCTTCAAAATTTTTCTGAATCTCTGCTTGCTTTTGGATGTCATTTTCTTTACTGTTTTGTAATTGTTTTTGAGCCAGATCTTCCAGCTTCTGAATCTGCTCATTTAGCTTTTGTTCAGATTCCAGCTTTTTATATAATTCCAGAATTCTATCTAACTCTTTCTGCAGCGATTTATTATCGCTCTGCATTTGTTTCATGTCATCTTGCTGAGGAAGATCTTTACTTCGCTCATCCATCAGCTTTTGAAGATTTTTAAGCAATTCCTTAGTTTTCTCATCAAGAACATTATCAAAAAGTTCCTGAATTTGCTTCTGTTTCTCCAACAGTTCTTTATCCTTTTCTATTTGGCTTCTTTCTAAAATATTCTTCTTATTTTCCTCACTAATCTCCTTAAGAAGTTTTTCCAGTTTGTCTTGCTTATCCAATAATTCTTCCACCTGTTTTTTCTGTTCAAAATCAAGTGATTTAGAATTCAACAGTTCCTGATTAAGCTTTTGCGCCTCCTGCTGTATCTTCTGTGACTGCCTGATTGCAGACTGCATTTTTTGTTTTACCTGCGCTGTACTTTGATTAACTTTTTCAAAACTTTCGTTTACACCGGGGGCTTTATATCTTTTTTCAGGAGATCTGGTTGTTTTTGCTCCATTTACACCATCGTTATCGCTAACCTGGAAATAATAGCTTAACTCTTCGCCCTCTTTTATACCCAATGTATGAACAGGCCAGAAATAGAAAAAATTCGCATTTGTTTTTCCTGAAAATTTAATAGGGACTTTGACATTTTTTCCGTTTCGGGATTTATCTGTAGAATTTTTGATTTGATAATGAAAACTGAGCTGGTTAAGTCCGTAATCGTCACCTATCTTACCCATAAAGTACAGAACTCGTGAATTTAAAGAATCAGTCCGCTCTTCAACTTCTATTTGCGGATAACGATCTGGAATTACGTTTATTTGATGTTTCAGTTCATCCTGTTTACCAGAATTGCCCAAATTAATGGTATAAAAAGTGGCTTCTTTTGCCGTATAAAAAAAGCGGAAAGAACGGTTATCGGCTTTTAATATGTTTTTAGTGTTCTGAATCAGAAATTCGACATAAGGAGTATTTTCTGCATTTAAATTCCACGTTATTTTTGTGCCTTCAGGAACGGTCAGATCTCCTAAATTTACATTTTGTTCGTCTTTTTTCTGCAGATATTTCGGATAGGATAATGATACCGACGATCTGATTAATAAGGGCATTTTCAGCACTTTTAAATTGTAAGTATCAGAATAGTATTCCCCGGCTTTAAACCGAAAATTTTTGCTTTCCTGGATATTCTTAAATAAATAACTGAAACTGATGATGTCCTGTTTCTTTAATTTAAACCTATTTTTTCCGTCTTCAAGATAAATCTCCTGAGGTATTTTATCGCCGCTGAGTTTCAATTCTAAAAGAAAATCTTCGCCCTGAACTGTTTCCAGTTTCTTATTTTGTACCTGAAATTTAAAAGGAGCCTGCTTTTCATAAGTTTTATTATGATTGATAATTCTGGTTGTTCCATCTGTAAGAATAGCAGGAGCGATAAAAGCCAATACAACGATTATGCAAATTGGAATAGCAGCGTAAGGAAGGTATCGCTTATTTTCGCTTATTTTAATAGCAGAAACAAATGGAACGGGTTGCATCTGACTTGCTTTCTGATCTATAGCCGCAAGAATCAGCTCTTTTTGATGAGGATAATCTGCAATTGCTTTATTCAGCTGTAATGTATTTGTGAGTTTATCCTGTATGTTTGGAAAATGCTTTCCAATAATTTCTGATGCTTTTTCGTAGCTGATAATTTCTCCGAGCCTGAAATAATGTAGTAATGGTTTTACTACTAATAAATACATTAAAAAGAGTTGTGTCGCTAAGAAAAGGTAGAATAATATTGTTTTTAATCCGGGAGAAAAATAGCCATAATATTCGGCTATAATAAGTACCAGATATGAAATAAGAAAAATAAAAACTAACCAAATGCTTCCCCTAAGCACTTTATTTAAGTAGTACTTTCTGATGAAATCATCTATTTTCTTTATCAGGGAGCTATAATTCATGGTTCCTACGATCAATAAAAATCAGAAATATGAGTTATAAATACAATTAAAATGATTGAAATGACTTTTTATTATAAATCCGTTCTTAATTGTTCGAATTTTTTTGTGCTGAGTCTGGAACTAATATAGGAAGCAATAAAGGAAATGATAAGTACGGTTACACCTACTAAGAGATAATCCAAAAGCCTGATTTCTACAGGATAAGCGTCAATCAGTAAATTCCCGACTCCCATAGAAATTAATCCAAAATGAAGTTGTAAAAGGCAGAAAATAGTACCTACCAAAAGCCCCGCTATACAACCAACTAAAGATATCATTAGGCCTTCCAATAAAAATATTCTGTTAATAAGCTTTTTAGAAGCTCCTAAACTGTTTAAAATAGCAATATCCTTACGTTTGTCTATCACTAACATAGTTAATGATCCTATGATATTAAAAATGGCTATAATGAGAACAAAAGTGAGAATGAAATAAATAGCCCATTTTTCTGAGTTTAACACTTTGTAGAGTAATTCATTTTGCTGAATTCGGTTTTTTACAACGAATGCATCTCCAAGTACTTTCTCTATTTGCTTCTTTACAGCCTCGGTTTGCTCTGTGTCATTTAAGAAAATCTCAATGTAGCTTATATTTTCAGGTTCACCAATTAATCTTCTCGCTACGTCTATAGGAATAATGGCAATATTATTATCTTCTTGCTGAGCCTGAAATACACCAACGGGTTGCAATTGTTCGGAAACAAATTCTTCTGCAGCAGAGAAACTATTTTTTCTGCCTTTTATTGGAGAATAGATTTCCAGTTTGCGAACCTGATCGTTAATATTTACACCCAGTACATATTGTACAGTAGTACCAATAACGGTATAGCTTCTATATTGATCTTTAAGTAAAAATTCCCCGTTTACCAGCGAACTATCTACATAAGGATTTTTTAGATATTCATCACTTACTCCCTTTATTTGGCCAATAAACTGATAATTTCCGTAACGAATAAGTGCTTTTTCCTGTAGGACTTCTGTATAGGAAAAGTATTTATCTGATTTTTTTATTTTATCAAAATCAACTGTATTGGGATCAAAAACTTTTCCTGTTTGTGGCTCTATCCTAAGATCGGGAGAATGGTAGTTGTACATAGACAAAACCAGGGCCTCGAATCCATTAAAAACAGAAAGTATAATAATAAGTGCGGCACTTCCTACAAAAACGCCTAGCATAGAAATACCAGAAATGATATTAATGGCATTTGTAGACTTTTTAGAGAATAAATACCTCTTGGCTATGTAGAATGCAATGTTCAATTAGCGTAAAAATGGATTGTTAGCTTTTTCGAAACCAATAGTTGTTGCTGGCCCATGCCCGGGGTAAACTTGTGTATCATCTGGTAGAATAAGAAGTTTGTTCTTTATACTGCTTATTAATGTTTCAAAATTTCCTCCAGGTAAATCTGTTCGGCCAATACTTCCATAAAATAGAACATCTCCACCAATCAAAATTTTAGAATCTTTATGGTAAAAACACAGGTGAGCAGGAGAG
>NZ_JBEBVH010000215.1:0-6862 GCF_040392825.1 Pseudopedobacter sp. | reverse complement strand
TCCTGCTTAACTCAGTTTCCCATAGATTCCCAAATGGTTTGGGTAATGATAATGGTTTGCTGGGTAAATATGTGGCTTTCCATAATTTTAGAGCCAGAGCTACCGCAGAGTGTGACAATTATAAACAATATACATCTGAAGGTCGTAGGCCAACTAATTTATACATCCCCAGATTCAGGAATTTATATAAACAGGATACTAATTTTCTAAGGGGCTATGCTGCCGGATTTCGGGCGTTAAGAGCACAGAAAGAATTAGAAGGGTGGGGCGACAGTCTTAAAAATCAGTTGTTAAACCGGGAAGAAGGGAACTGGCTCATTCATTCGCATATGATGGGAGAAACAATTCCACAAGAGAATAATAAGGTTACATTAGATAGGCAGCATAGTGATCCATGGGGAATACCATTGCTGAATGTTGATGTATCTTATACAGAGAACGATGAATTGATGATGAAAGACTATTATGAGCAAATAACGGAAATGTTTGATAAAGCAGGTTTTAAAAATATTAAGGTACATGATAGTGGACAGGCTCCCGGGCTTGATATTCATGAAATGGGTGGAGTACGGATGGGTAGAGACCCAAAGACTTCCCTGTTGAACGAATGGAACCAATTGCATTATTGTCAAAATGTATTTGTAACAGACGGAGCTTGTATGACTTCTACAGGAACACAAAATCCTTCGTTAACGTATATGGCCCTAACAGCAAGAGCTTGTAATTATGCAGTTTCTGTTCTTAAAAGTATTTAATATTATCAACTGTATTTTGTTAGCCGGGTAATCCGACAAGCTCATTACCGACTTAACCGAGCCATCAAATAGTGTTTAGGTTCCTACTATCTGCCGGAACCGGTTTGTGCTATCATTGATTTTTCCTTCTCTGGACTGAACTTCCCGAAATGAATTCGAGACAGTTATTCCAGCAATTTTACCTATAAGTTCCTGAAGCTCTCCTGCACAATTCCAAAGATAATTTCGCTGACGGCGATCAGGCATTCAGAGGGCGTATTGGAGCACCATCCCTATTGATTTATATACAATACTTACCTGAGCAGGTAGAGGAAAAGCTATAATGATATGATACGATGTTTATGCTAATGCCGGGACGGCTCCCAAAAATCGGGAGCCGTCCCGGCAGTTTTTATACTTTTTATCGTAAGTAGACCTTTGTTTTAAGCTCTATATTAGTTTTTGTAAATAATTGTAGACCAGTAAAATATATTCTTGTTGATGATTTGAACCGATAATAGTTTTTGTTTTCTGCATTTACACTTTAGCTTTTTGCATGCTGAGAGTGTAAAATGTTAATGGATATATTCTTAATCATATAAAAATTAAAAAATAGACAATCATGAAGAAAATACTAATATGCTCACTATTAGTTTGGGGAGTTTCTCATTCGCAATTAAATGCGCAATGGATTGAGTCGGGAAAATCAAAAAACACAATCTGGGAATATAGTTTTTCCGGTGGCAAAGGAACTGAAAAGGGAAGAGGTCTCGAAAAAATATCTATACCCTCAGTTCATGATTTTTTGCCTAAGCCTTCTTCTGGAGAAGTAAGGATATCTACTGCCGATATAAGTCTCACAGATGGAAGTTCTTTTACACTTAACGGAAATTGTGAGACTCCCTGCTTAACTATGGTACATACAAGTGGAAATTATCCTCAGCCTGCTCCCTCCAAATTTGTAGCAAGGAATTTTGCAGGTACTTCTAAGGTAATGAGTGCGCATTTCAAAATGAGCCTTAACCATGAAACCAATAATAAGCAAGCCATTTGGTATTTAGCCGTTGGCGATGCCTCCAACGAATTATTTACAAATAAAAACATAGCCCCCTCAATTTCTAATAATGGACCATCAGACCATACTTTATACACCGTACTAAGATTTAGAAAAGTGGCTTTTAACGGTAAATATGGCCTACAGGTAAGGCATGGTAACGGAACAATTAAATGGGCCTGGCAAAATGTACCAGGTGTTGGCTTAAATAAGGGTAAAGAATATCAGATAGATCTTTTTTTTAACAATACAGACCAACCTCAGGATTATACTCATAACGGAACAGCCAAAACATTGGCAGCAGCAGCTTATCATATCTATATAGATAATGTGCAAAAAGGAGAAAATCTTACAACCCTGAACAGAAATGTTGTACATAGAGGTAACAATGTTAACCAATATACGGGTAATTTATCTGGTTTTGCTTTTATGTCCCGGGAAGGGGCGCAATCATTTACCGATGGTACAGCTCCCGCCGATCCGGTAGAGCAGGATAATTCGGCATCTGCCAATTTAAGTGATTTTAAAATTATTCATAAAAAGGAGAAATAGGAAAAAGAAGTAGGTATTAGGCTAGCTTTCTATCAACTTATCCCAGATCTGAAGTGGGAGAGTAAAGGCCCGGTTGATTTCAACAAGTACAGGGAATTTGCGAATAGCCTGATAAAGCAGATAATCATAGCAACTAATTATTAAAATATAAAGCATGAAAAAAATTTTATTATTCTCTTTGTTGGTCTGGTTGGTATCTCCTTCGAAATCCCGGGCTCAGTGGGTCGAATCAGAAACCTTAAAAAATTTTAATTGGGACTATAACTTATCGAGCGGAAGCGCTACTGTGTCTGGCATAGGGCTTGAAAAAATATCCACACCGTCTGTTGAAGATTTTTTACCAAAGCCTTCTTCAGGAGAGGTAAAAGCTGCAATATCTCCTGCAAGCGCCTCGGCGGGAGCTTCTTTTACCCTTAATGGTGTAACTACTCCCTCTTTAACCATAGTACATAATGGTGCAAACGGAGATGCTCCTGCACAGCCCGCACCCGTTAAATTTGTAGCGAGGAATTTTGCTGCCAGCTCTAAAGTAATGAATGCACATTTTAAAATAAACTTGAATAACACTGTCGGTAACACACAGGCTATTTGGTATATTGTTATTGGCGACGGTTCAATTGATGAGTTTTCAGGAAATACTTTAACTCCTTCAGCTGGCGCAAATAATACCACCAGAGATCAATTTTTATATACGGTATTACGTATCAGGAAAGTAGTAGCTGGAAATACTTATGTTTTACAGGCCAGATACCGCAGTGGAAACTCGACAACATGGGGGTGGCATGACGTAGTTGGAGGTAGTTTAGTGAGTGGTACAGAGTACACAATAGATTTATTTTGTAACAATACGGACCAAGATCAAAGCTATACATTTAATGAGGAACCAACTCCAAAACAATTGAATGCTGCTGCATATCATCTATATATAAATAAAGTACAAACGCCTAATAACAACCTGACAAGGAATGTTGTATATCGTTCTACTAGTGATATAAGGCAATATACTGGTAATTTATCCGGGTTTGCTATCATGTCCAGAGAATCGGCCCAAACAGGAGGGGTTAATGACCATTCTGCCTCTATAGTTTTAAGCGATCTTAAAATCGTTCACCTTACAGATGAAACAACAATGCCTGTAACATTAACAAGTTTTACCGGTAATGCAACAAATAATGGAATAGCCTTAAACTGGCAAACAGCCAGTGAGCAAAACAATTCGCACTTTATACTTAGCCGCCGCTCGGGCAATGGTAAAGACTTTAGAGAGATAGCAAAAATAACAGGTAACGGCACCACATCTTCTATTCATAATTATTCTTTTACAGATGTATCTCCGGTAACAGGTTTTAATTATTATAAATTAGAACAGGTAGATTTGGATGGAAAAATAAATGCATTGGACAAAGTTGTAGCCGTTAATTATACTACTTCAAAAGATGATTTTACGGTTTATAAACTATCAAATAATAATATAAAACTATCAATTACATCAAATAAGGCAGAGTCCTCTGAAATTATTATTACAGACATTTCTGGCAGGGCCATTTACAAAACAAAAAGAATTTTAGAAGAAGGCGTTAACGAGTTTGAACTTCCTGTATCTAATTTTAAACAGGTTATTTCTATCGTTCGTGTACAAACAGCTTCTGATACTAAAAGCGTTAAAATTATATTATAATTAAACCAAGTGATTTAACAGGCTCTATTTAAAAACGGCCTGTTAGAATTATTTTATAAATAAACAATAAATGATGAAAAAGAACAGTGCAGTATTTCTTTTATTCACCTTAGGTATGGTGGGATTTCAGGCCAGAGCTCAATGGACAGAATCTGGTAATTTAAAAAATGTTAGTTGGGAATATACTTTTGCAGGTAGCGGTACGGTTACCAATGCTGATGGAGGAATAGAAAAAATATCCACATCTTCTAAAGCAGATTTTTTGCCTAAGCCATCTTCCGGAGAAGTTAGAATTATTGGAACCGATGAATTAGGAACCGGCAGGGCATCTTTTACGCTTAATAATATCGGAAGTAATTCTTCTTTGACAATGGTTCATACAAGCGGAAAAGCTTTTCAGGCAGCTCCGGCTAAATTTGTTGCAAAAGATTTTGCCGCTAAATCTAAAGTAATGAGTGCCCATTTTAATATAACGCCAAATAGTTCTGCTGAAAATGTTCAGGCAATTTGGTACATTGTTGCAGGGGCAGGTGCAAATGCAAACATTTCTGGTAAAAATGCTCCGGCAATATCGGGTTATCAAAATACAGATAATGGAATATATACTCTTATAAGATTTAGGAAATCAACAGCCGGTGGGGCATACGGCCTGCAAGCAAGATATAATAGTGGTGACGAAAAGAAATGGGGTTGGAAAACAATACCTGGTGCTACTTTAACTAATGGAGTAAGCGCAAAAATAGATTTGTTTTTTAATAATACGGATAGCCCTCAATCTTATACCTTTAATGGAGCAGAGAAAACGTTAGAGGCAGCGTCATATCATGTTTATATAAATGGCGCACAAAAAGGTGCCACTTTAAAAGAATTAACCCGAAATATTTCAACACCAGGTAGTAGTACACTTAGATATACAGGCGATTTAAATGGTTTTGGTATAATGTCACGCGAGGGCGCTCATTCTAATAAATTCGAAAGTGATGGTACTACAAGAGCTTATGATAATTCGGCTTCATTAACTATCAGTAATTTAAAAATTGTTCATCTGGCTACAGCTAAATAAGGAATGGTTTAACTATAGTATGCGACAATAATATGAAATGTGCATTTTCGCATGCCTAAAATTAGTAAAATACAAGAAATAGGATTGCCTTTATTGGTGATTATAAAATAAATGCATTTCTATTTCTTCTATTTCAACTTAGCTAAACTTAATTAAAAAGGAATAATCTCTATTACTCAGAATGAAAAAAACAATTAATTTACTGCTGTTATCTTTTTTTGCTATATCTGTTTCAGCACAAGACTTACCTGTAATTCCAAAAGAAAATTTTAAAGTAACCAATTTGGGGCCGCAGGTAACAGATATTATGTTACAAGGTAGCGTATTTGTAAAAACTGATGGAAAACTATTGATTTATACAGTTACAAGGGGTACTCCGGCACATGTTCTCGCTTTTAATGTAGCAACCAGAAAGCTGGAAGTTGATTTGCCTTTGCCAAAAACAGATGGTTCATGGGATTTGGAACTAAGTTCAACGGGTATTGTATATATAGCAGGAGGTGCGGGTGGTAATTTTTATAAACATGTGCCGGGCTCTGGTAAAGTAGAGCCTCTTGGGAAAGTGCTGGGAACAGAAAATTATATTTGGGATTTATCTGCTGGGGAAAATGGCGAAGTTTACGGAGCAACCTATCCAAATTGTAAAGTTTTTAAATATCATCCGGATGAAGGAATTACAGATTTTGGCAATGGGCCTATGGTGAAAGGCCAGAATTATGTAAGAGGCTTGGTATACAATCATTCGAATCAAAAAATATATGCAGGTATTGGTACTCATGCGCACCTGATAGAGTTAGACGTTAAGAGTAAATCTAAAACTAATGTGTTGCCAGAGAATTACAGCGTTGCCGGTAAATTTGTATATGATATTGGCCAGGTAGAAGGATTGAAATCTGGCGACAGGGTTTATTTTACTGGACCTGCTCCCGAAGTGATGGTATATAACATTACAAAAAAGGAATTTGAAGATAATATACCAAATTTTGCCGTAAAAACTATTATTAAAGATCCAAAATCCGAGAAGGTTTATTATGTACATGGTGGCAATAAAATAATGATGTTAGATTATGCTCAGGAGAATCCAAAACCTCAGCAAGTTTCTGATTTTAGCGGTAAGCCTTTGGCATCTACCTGGAACGAAAAAGGAGAGCTTCTTTTCCTAACCAGTAATCAGGAAATTATTACTTTTAATCCTATAACATCAGAAAAAAAGAGTGATTTATTGGCTGTTCCTGCACAACCTATAAGTATAACAGTGCTAAAAATGGGCCCTGATAAAAAGCTCTGGTCTGGTGGTTACTTGAGCGGAAATAATGCAGCTTACGATTTAAATAAGAATAAGGCCGAAGTTTTTCTGGGATTATCACAAACAGAAAGCCTTACTGTACTGGGTTCTAAAATATATTTTGGGAATTATCCGGGTAGTAAATTTAATGTTTATGATACTTCAAAAGAGTGGAGTAAGGATAAAAATAATCCTAAACAGATAGGGATTGTAAAAGGTCAAGACAGACCGTTTGGAGCTTTAGCTGTACCTTCCTTAAATAAAGTGTTTTTTGGAACGGTTCCTAATTACGGTATAAATGGTGGGCAGCTGGTAGAAATAGATGGCCTTACAGATAAAGTTAAAGGTCATGCTAATGTTGCTGGCAAGCAATCTATTATTACACTTGTTTTTCAGGATAATATGTTAATAGGAGGTACTTCTATTTGGGGCGGATTAGGAATTCAGCCCGTAGAAAAGGAAGCTAAATTGTTTGTTTGGGATCCTGTGAAAAAAC
>NZ_JBEBVH010000214.1:0-6870 GCF_040392825.1 Pseudopedobacter sp. | reverse complement strand
ATTAAATTCTAGTCTGTCGTTAAGAGATTTGAAATAGGTGTTGGTTTTGGTGAGTCTAAACGCACCATCATTAAATTTCAACTCTCCCAAAACATTAGGTGCAGACGCTTTTCCGGTTATATCAAAATTACCAGATAAATAACCACTTGCACTGCTCATATTCCCAAAAGAAAAACCTTGTATACTAGCCAGATTTAGTCTTTGGATAATCAGGTTCATATCCATAGTTTCCCTGTCTGTCGAGTAAGTACCATTTAAATTCACCTGATTTCCCTGACCGGTTATAGAAACATCTGCGGCGAATGTGTTTGCTAACTTGTTATCTACCTTAACATCTATATTACCCAAAGTATCTCCTCTGAAATTAAAATTGGAAATATGAGCATCTGATGTAAATACCATATCGGACGTTAAATTGGTAAGCAATACATTTCCATCTATAACTCCGCCTATCTTCAAAGAATCCTGATCGACTATACTTGTCAGCGTCTCAATATTGAACTTTTTAAAATCTATTCCTAAGGGAGAATTTTCATTTTCGCCCTGCGATGCAATAGCTATTTCCTGACCTTTATTGCTCAGTATAAAATCCTTGGCGAAAATACCTTTTCCCAGTTCTATTCTATTTTCTGCGGGTATATTCCAGGCATCATAATTTAATTTCAGGTTCTTAGGATCTAAACTTATAATAGTATTGTTGTCTTCAGCTTCGGCATTTCCTGCAATAAGATATCTTTCTTTTTCAGATTTATCTTTTACAGATAATTTATACCCTAGAATATTGTCCTGAACAGTTCCTGTTAAACTGGTCTTTGGTAAAATAATAGACCCACTTTTAATTTCGTCTACAAAAAGGTTGTAGTTTATAGCTTCATTTCTGGTGTCTACTTTCAGCAAGGCATTATTTATAGTATTAGCTCCGTAAATAACGCGGGGTATTTTACCATCAATTTTAATAGAATCTCCTTCGCTGTTATAACGACCGCTTAATGTTACCGGATCCAATTTTTTTAGATCTGGTAAGAATTGAAAAAGAAATGGATGTCCGTTGAGCTGAGCTGAAAAATTAAAGTATTGACTGTCGGTTTTCTTTTTAGGTTGATTCGGATTGGAATTGTAATATTTAGCTATCGAATTAGATAAAGCATTCCCCAATTCGGTTAGTTTATATTTTCCCTCCACTTTAGCTCTTAAAAATGGAGAGAACAATAAAATGGTATTGCTGGTATCGTTAGATCTTGCCCGTAGATAAATAGAATCCAATACGAATTTTTCTTTTTCCTGTGCTACCAGAATTTTATTTAAAACAATATTACCGTTTAAATAATCCGGGTCTGCGGTTTGTATATCGGCTTTCATATTCATCCGAAGCCTTAAACTACCTGCGTATAGATTCAATTTGTTAAAATCGGCACTATCTAACACCATATTCATCTTTACAGACGGATATTTATTTTTAAAACTTCCACTCGCATCTAAATTAAAATCCAGGTTAGGATCGCTCATATTTGCCTTAGCTGCAAAAAGCCCATTCCTGATGTTTCCATCGAGCTTCAAATTTTTATACACATAACGGTTATAAACAGCACTGTTTAAAACAGCATTCACTTTTGCATTTGCCGTCTTCGGATCCAAACCCACTCCACCTACATTAGCTGTAAAAGAAACTTTACCGATAGAATCGTTTTTCAGAAACTTTCCGATATCTAAACCTTGCGCTATTGCATAAGCTTTATATCGTTCTTTGTTTTTAACTCGCTGATCGAAATTGGCTCTCACTTTTGCATTACCATAACTGGTTACCAGATTCAGATCTGTAATAAAGTTATTAATTGCACCTTTGAAGGTTCCCTTTAAATTGATATAGTTGGGCAGGCTAATATTGTTAGGAATGGTATTAGGCGGAACAAATCCGTATAAATCTTTAGCAGATGTCTGGAAATTTTTAATTCTGAGATCAAAATCTGCTTTATCTATATCGGGCATACCTGTGATATGCCCGCTGGCCGCAATTCTGGTTGTCCCAATTCCGCTAATTTCTAAACTTGGAATTCTCAAATCTTTTACCTTTCCAATAACTTTACTATTTATTTTTAAAACAGCATTTGGATTTGATTTAAAAGGATTAGTATTTGATAAATCAGGAACCAGAAGCAAAACATCTTTAAAGCTTAACTGGCTACCTTTTAAAGAAGCATCTATGCCTAATTCTCCTATGTTTTCAGAAATCGACGCTATCGAAGGATAAGTAACGCTTACTTCATCTTTCAACAACGTTTTTGGCGTTTTCAGATATAAGTTTTTCAGATATGCTTTTTTAGGCCCATAAAAAAAGTCTGTTTTTAATTGCTCTATTTTTAAACCGCTTTGTTCTTGCGCAGAGAATGAAAGTATATTTCCAGATATCGTATCGGTACTGTAGTAAAAATCCTCAGCTTTAAGATTTACATTAGTCAGATTCATATGCATGTAATCCACACCTTTTGTAATGGGTTGCACATTTAAATCATCAAATTTGAAATTAACATTAGCAAAATCCGCATCATTAAGGTTAACACGCCAGTTTGTATTTCCGGTAGTATCTTTAGGAGCTTCTACAGTTTTGTTTTTTAAAATTTTTCCTAAGATTAGGTTCCCATTCAGGTCCTGTAATTTTATATCATCGATATCTATCAACTGTTTATCCAGATCTATCTTGTTAAACTTTACCAGCAGGCTTCCCAAATCTAGATGGGTATTCAATTTAGTCCCCTCATTATCATATACTATCCGAATCTTGGAAATATCTATCTCTCCCAGATTTAATTTTAAACTCGGTTCATTAACTACCTCTTCTACTGTCTCCGCAGACTTTTGCACTATTTCTTCAACTATTCCCTGCTTTAGATTTAAATTTAAGGCACTCAGAGTTATTTTTGGAACATCAAAGTCCATGTTATCCAGATCGAATTTCTTAATCTTCGTATCAAAGTGGCCTATATAAAAATCAAGATTGTTCTTACTTATGGCGTCATCAAACTTGATTTTTATCCGGTCAAGATTGATTTTGTCCAAAGAAAATTTCATCGTAGAAACCGTGTCTTCCGGCTTTGGCTCCTTCTCTTGTTCAGAAGCAAACGCTTTTATGATATAGTCGAAATTAAAAACAGAATCCTGATTACGTTTTACATTGGCGGTGATACCTTGCAGATCTATAAGATTTATCTCTAATTCGTTATCCAATAATTTAAACAGACTTATATCAACTGCCAATTTATCACCAGCTAACAGCGTGTCTCTTTCCTGACTCTCAAAATAAACATTGCTAAGTACCAATTTCTTTGGCAAACCTAATTGTATCTTACCTATTTTTACAGGGGTTTTTATTTTGGCTTCCAGATAATTAACAACTTTATTCTTAGCAAAGTTTTGAACAGCTGGTATTTCCAAAAGTATAACAATTAACAAGACAAGCCCGATTATTACACCAACAATCCATGCAATTATTTTTAAACTTATTTTCAGATATTTATTCAAGTGTCTGCGTCTCTTTTCTCTATATAATACAAATGTATTATTGTTTGGTTTAGAATATTTAATGCCAATTTAAACGTTCTTTACACAAAATGTGTTCCATTTCGTTATCTCCAATATCTTATAAAATCTATCTATTTTAAAATCGAAAGAAACTATTTGTGGCAAATGATTTGCAGACGTATATTTGAAACAAAAAATTCGAAACTTTAAATACGATATATTATGGCTTTAGAAATTACCGATGCTAATTTCGAGGAATTAGTATTAAAATCAGATAAACCAGTGTTGGTAGATTTTTGGGCAGAATGGTGTGGTCCATGCCGTATGGTTGGTCCTGTTGTGGAAGAATTAGCAAAAGAATACGAAGGAAAAGCGATTGTAGGAAAAGTGAATGTTGATCACAATTCTGAAATTTCTGCTCAATTCGGAATCAGGAACATTCCTACTTTATTGGTTTTCAAAAACGGAGAAATTGTTGATAAACAAGTTGGCGCAGTTCCAAAATCTGTATTGGCAGGTAAGCTAGACAACCAATTAGGTTAATTAATAAATATTATGTTAAAAGCCGTAGTTCCTTAAACTACGGCTTTTTTTTTGAAAAATTAATTAGTCAATATAAATAAATGAATATTCATTTATATTTGTACCCCTTTAAAAATGAGAACAAGAGATATAGAGAAGGAAGACCTTGTAAAACAGAAAACTATCGAACTCATAGCGGAGCATGGTTTCGAAGGATTTAGTATCAATAAACTAGCTAAAGAATGTAAAATATCGGTCGCTACAATATACATCTACTATAAAGACAAAGAAGATTTAATTAATAAAATAGCTTTAGAACAGGCACAATTAAAAGCAGAAGCTATGTTAAAAGACTTTGATGCTGATAGTTCTTTGGAAGAAGGAATACGGCAACAATGGATCAATAGATTTGAATATATTAAAAGTCACCCTAATGACAATAAATTTTATGACCAATTGAGGAGCTCTGCTTATTATGAAACTTTTTTAAAACATCTGGTCTCTAAAATCTCACCTGTATTTGGAAAATTCTTAACCAATTTACGCGAACGTGGTGAAATGGAAGAAATGAATCTGGAAGTTTACTGGGCTATCACCTTTGGCCCGTTGTATTCTTTGGCTAAATTCCATACAGACGGGAAAAGTATTGGTGGCAGAAAATTCACTTTAACCGAAGATGATTTTAACCGGGCGCTTCACTTAGTTATAAAAGCTCTAAAAAAACAATAATCCGACAAACCAGGCTAACATCAACACACATATACTATGCAAACCAAACAAAGTGTAGCATTTACCAGCTACGAAAAATTAGTCATCTTTATTCTAGCTATCAGTCAATTCACCGTAATTTTAGACTTCATGGTAATGTCTCCTCTTGGCGATTTATTAATTAAGTCTATGAACATGGATGCTTCAGCATTCGGAATTGTGGTGTCTGCCTATGCTTTTAGTGCTGGCGCTTCCGGAATGCTAACTGCCGGATTCGCAGATAAATACGACAGAAAGAAATTACTCTTATTTTTTTATACCGGATTTATTATCGGAACTGTTTTTTGTGGATTGGCCAACAGCTTTTATGCTTTGGTAGCCGCCCGCATTATAACGGGCCTTTTTGGTGGAGTAATTGGATCTATTTCTATGGCAATTATTACCGATCTTTTTGCTCTGGAACAAAGAGGACGGGTGATGGGATTTGTACAAATGGGATTTGGCGCCAGTCAAGTGCTCGGAATACCGATAGGGCTATATATAGCTAACCGAATGGGATGGGAAGCACCTTTCCTTTTTATTGCCGGATTTGCTATTTTAATTGTCATTCTCATTGCAATGCGTCTAAAACCTGTAAATGCTCACCTCCTACTCCAAAAAGATGAGCAAAATGCTTTCAGACATTTATTAAACACATTGAAGAAAAAGCCCTACCGAATAGGTTTTCTGGCAACTGCTATTCTTTCTGTCGGCGGCTTTATGATGATGCCATACGGGACCATATTTGCTGTTAATAATCTAAAAATAAGCCAGGAACAACTCCCTTTTTTATTCATGGCTTCGGGACTAAGTTCCCTTGTTATTATGCCCCTGATTGGCAAACTGAGCGATAAAGTGAATAAAAATAAATTATTCGCTATTGCCACAACATGGTTAATGATTGTATGTATAGTATATACCAACCTGTCGGCTACTCCATTTATTATTGTTTTATTGATCAATATATTGATGATGATCGGTATCATGAGCCGTATGGTTCCTTCTTCTGCACTAATATCTGCAGTACCTGAAATGCAGGATAGAGGTGCTTTTATGAGTATAAATGCCTCTTTACAGCAAATTGCCGGTGGTATTGCAGCAGCATTTGCAGGATTAATTGTCTATCAGCAAGATAAATTCAGCCCGCTGGAACATTATGATATCGTAGGATATACGGTAGTAGCCATATCTATTATCTCAATATTATTAATGTCCAGAGTAAATAACCTTGTAAAAAGCAATACCTCAAAGATAGCAACGACAACAAATGAAGGAACCTTTAATGTTTAAAAGAAGGCTCTAGGGAAACTTTATCAGCCACTAAAATCATTTTTTTTAAGGTTTTATTTATTTTATTAGGATACTTTAGTTGAAAGTATATCTTTGTGTTTAAATATTAGAGACGGAATGAATAGAAATCTTTTAAAGATTGCTAAAGCAACAAGTGGATTAGCTTTAGCCTTAACTATTGTAAGTTGCAACAACACTGAAAAAAATACAACAAAAGAGACAACACCACAGGCAAAAACAGAAAAAACAGAGGCAGAAAAAATTGTTTATGTAAATTCTGATTCATTGTTAAATAACTACGAGTATTTTAAGGTTCTTAAAGAAAAATTTGAATCAAAATCTAAAAAAGCAGAAGCAGATTTAAAAAATAAAGGTACAGCCTTTCAAAGAGAAGTTGCAGCTTACCAACAAAATGCACAAACAATGAGTGCTGATGAAAGAGCTAAGACAGAAGAAAGATTAGCCCGCAAACAGCAGGAATTGCAAACTTATCAACAAAATGCCGGTGCTGCTTTAGCAAATGAAGAAGCTGCAGAAAACGAAAAATTATACGATAAAGTTGCAGACTATCTGAAAAAACATGCTAAAGACAAAGGTTATAAAATGGTATTAACTTATTCTAAAGGAAACAGTGCTATTTTATTCGCTGATGATAACCTTGATGTAACTAAGGAAGTTATTAAAGGATTGAATGAAGAATATAAAAAAGATAAAAAATAAATTTTCATAACAATAATGAAAGGGGGTGTCCAAAAAGGGCACCTTCTTTTTTTTGAACAAAGTTGAAGTTTTCAG
>NZ_JBEBVH010000213.1:0-6884 GCF_040392825.1 Pseudopedobacter sp. | reverse complement strand
AATGAACTCGCTTCGCTCAGACAGCATTTTGTTCCGGGCGCTCACATACGCTGGTTTTCTTAACGCAAATCGTTATGAGGCCGGGGGGCGTTCTTGGGAATGGTTCTGTGGGTTAATATGTATTGCCCTAACCTTTTTGCTGCCATTGTTTATTAGTTCTTCTCCTTGGGGGAGAAGGTGCCCAACGGGCGGATGAGGATATTTTTTACGCTCAAGGCTTTCCGTCCTCAGTAGCCGGACAGGCCTAGATACGTCTACTGCCGTTAATATTTCGCTAACAGCCTTAAGCCTTTTGCCTTTAGCTTTTTACCTTCAGCTTAACAGAACTAAGCTTTCCTTTTTGATTTTTCCCAGGCCGCGGATTGTTGACCCTTGAAGTATCTGATAGTCCCTGCTAAGGCAGCATAATTCATTAAACAGAAGTAATAAGGTATAAAGAATATCTTCATCTTAATTTTCTTTTTCTCTAAGAACCAGCCGAATAATGCAGCCAGATAAAACACTATTTGAAGTGTTAAAATGATGCCATAGAACTTTAACTCGGGATAATTAATAACGATTGCGATATTAAGAGCAAAAGCTAAAACCATTAAGCTTGGCGTCACAGCCCATCTTAATACTTTATGACTGATGTATTGGAAAGTTAATATTGGATTTCTGAAAGGATTGGCGGCTTTTTTCAATCTGAAAATGGACTGTATTCCCCCTGCAGAGATTCTGATTTTCCGTTTCAGCTCTTCAGCCGAGTTTTCAGAAGCGGTTTCTAGTGCGTATGCGCCTGCTTCATAGGCAATAATGTGGCCTTTTTCTGCAATTCGCATAGCAATCATATGGTCGTCGATAATGGTGTCGCTTTCTACAGGTTGATATAACTCCTTCCTGATACTGAACAATTCTCCGGCAGCAGCTACATTAGAATACAATTCGTAATCCCACTTTTTTAATTTAGATTCATATTTCCAGTAAAAACCTTCTCCTGCAGAGCTGGCATCAGCTTTTTCATCTATCTGGATTCTTTTTTCTCCGGCTACAGCACCTACTTTGGGATTTTGGTAATGTTTTACCAAATTTATAATAGCGTTTTTATTTAAATAAGTGTTGGCGTCTGTAAAGACAATAATTTCTGATTTGATGAAAGGAATTGCTCTTTTAATAGCAGCCATTTTTCCGGCTCTGTTATCTTCATGAAGCAGATCTACTTCATGATCTTTTGCTATAATCTCGGGAGTAGCGTCAGATGAGCCATCTGTTATAAACAAAACCTGTAATTTATCTTTGTCATAATTAAGCTCGAGGCAGTTCTTTATTTTCTCTTCAATAAAATCTTCTTCGTTATATGCCGCAATTAATAAGGTTACAGAAGGAAGGGGAGAATGCGGATCAAATATTTTTTTCTTACTGAATACAGATTTGAGTCTGACCAAAGTAAAAAGTAACAAGCCGTAACCAATGAAACTATAGAAGATGATAAATATACAGATCCAGAAAAAAGTAATCATATTGATATTCTAGTTAGGAATTTTGTAACCAAGGCTTCTACTGCTTTTAGAATGTGTAAAATTCCATAATAAACCTTTAACCACCCATTTTGCAAGATCTTTCCTTTTGTTTTTACGATAATTTAAATACATTCTTGGGCAGGCGATAAATGCATAATAAATATTGAATATCAGTGTATTTATAAACCCGGTGTTCTTTCTGATAAATAACATTCTGTTTCTCGTAAGGAAGTAAGTCTTTAACGGACTCTCTTTTCCTACGCTGATAGATTCTTTGTGAAAGATATGAGTACTTCCGGTGAACCATATCTCTTTACCTATTCTTTTGAATTTCTCGCACCAATCCAGTTCTTCGTAATAAAGAAAATAGTTCTCTTCCATATAACCTGCCTGTTCCAGATCAGACTTTCTGCACATTGCTGCGGCACCATGGCAATATCCGGTCTCTCTGGTTTGTGAAAATTGCCCGTTATTAATTTCAAATTGTCCAATACAGCTATTTCTGGCCGTTAAGTAGTTCATAGGGGTAAATCCGGCATATTGTACCAGGTTTTTTCTATCGAAATAAAGAATCAAAGGCGATAATATACCCATATTAGGATTGGATTCGAACTGATTTATCATGGTTTCTATAAAGCCTTCAACTACTTCTGTGTCGTTATTCAAAAGTAATATATACTCTCCTTTAGCTACTTTAAAGCCGAGGTTATTGCCACCGGCAAAGCCCAGATTTTTATCAGACCTGATGAAAATTATATCCGGAAAAAGTTCTTTAAAAGCATTTTCATGGTTATTTTTACTTCCATTATCAACAACTATAATTTCTAAAGGAAAATCCTTGTAATATGTATTGATAGAGTTTAGTAATTCAATAGTAACCTCAGGCTGATTGAAATTGACAGTAATAACGGAAACTTTGACCATTAAAGAATAGAAAGATTATATTTGACCAAATTAACAAGATTTTGTCCAAAGAAAAAAACATATCAAATCAGATTAAGCAATTCGATGATTTAGCCAAACAAAATCTTGCGGTAGAAAAACATTTAGATGAGCTTCTGAAACTGTTGGATAAGAGTGATTTGGATTCTTCCAGTATTAAGCAGATGCAGAATAAATTTAATTCAGTTATTGAGAAAAAGCTTAGTCAGAAAGAAGTAATTTCCGAAATTAAAGAAGTAAGTATGCTTGATATCGATAACCTGGAAAAATTGAATCAGCTGGAGATTTTACTGAATAATAATTATATCGATTCCAGGCAAGCTAAAAAATTAAGACTTAAAGAAACCGTAGCTAAAATTACGCAAATCATAATCGGTTTTTTGATGATAACCTTAGGTTTTGCAATGGTTGTTTTACCTGCACCGCCTTATTTCGAGATGTTCACAATTTTCCATTTTACCTATAATGATGGTTTCACCTTAATGGATTTGATATCGCTGATAATAATTGCTACCGGAATATATATAGTTATCAAATCTTATCTTAAATTTAATAACGAATAAGCTTAATAATACATTGAATAACAAAATACTTTTGGTAGACGACGAACTTTTTCAGCTAAAGGTGCTGGAAAGGCAGCTTAAATCTCACGGGTACATATGTAAGATTGCTATTTCTGTAAAACAGGCAGAAGAAGTTCTACAAAATTTTGTGCCCGATTTAATCATATCAGATTATGATATGCCTGAAGTGAACGGCTTTGTCTTCAGAGAAAAAGTTTTGCAAAACGAGGCTGTTAAAGATGTTCCTTTTATATTCCTGACCTCTTTTAACGATAATGAATTGATTCAAAAAGGTCTGGATTTAAATGCTTTAGATTATATTCCGAAAGATATTCCCCCTTCTCAGCTAATTGCCAAAATTAAGAACATCATGAAAGCGGTTGAAGAGCAGCACCAAAAATCGCTTTCTGAGTTGCGCAAGGTAGCAGAGAAGCTAAATTTAAAGAACATTCCATCAGAAGCACCGGAATTGAATAATTTTGATATTCAGTTTTACAACCAGACTTATCAGAATTATCCGGGTGGAGATTTTATCGACATCATCAAAATAAACGAACGATATACCTTTGTTGTTCTTGGAGACGTAATGGGGAAAAAATGGGGCGCATGGTTCTTTTCATTCAGTTTCTTAAGCTACATTCGTTCTGCTATCAGAATCTGTGTTTTTGATGGAAACTTATCGCTGTCGGGCATTTTAAATAAAATTAATAAAGTTGTTTATTACGATGATTTTTTTGATGATGTTTTTTCGACATTAAGTATTGTATTGATAGATGATGAAGCTGGGAATGTGACCTATAGCGGTGCAGGTGATTTGCCACTTTTAAAATATGAAGGAGATACGAAAGAGTTATCTGCGTTCCAGTCTGATGGATTACTTTTAGGTTTTTTTGAGGACGGAAATTATGGCGAACAGGTAATCCCGGTAGATGAAGGTGATGAGATATTTATGGTATCTGATGGGATGATGGACTTTGAAATAGATGGCAAGAAGAAATCTAATCTCGGACTACTGAAGGAGAAACTTTTGGAATACAAAAAAACGGGTGTGTCATCGGAAGAAATTAAGAATTTACTGTTCGATAAACACAAAACACAGATAGACGATTGTAGTTTTATTATACTAAAAAGAAAATAAGAATGAAATTAGAGGAGAAAGATCTGGGTAATGATATATCGCTGATCACGATAGAAGAAGCAGAAGCCAACTTAAATATTGCAGATGATTTTAAGAGTAAGATTATTGAAAAAATAGAGTCGGGAGAGCGGAACCTTATTATTTCTTTTAAAAAGGTAACCTATATAGATAGTTCATTTTTAGGAGCTTTGGTGTCTGTATTAAAAGCTTTGCTTGCTGTGAACGGAAAGCTGGTGCTGGTAGATGTAAATTCAAACATTTACAGCCTGTTTGAAATTACAAGGCTAAACAAAGTTTTTATTGTAGAAAGTTCCCTGGAAAAAGCTATATCCCATTTTGGATGATTGATAAACCTTACTTAATGTTATTTGAAGCTCCGAAAGCCGCAGAGGATATTGGCCCCTTTGTTGATGAATTGGTACGTCAGACAAAAGGTATAATACCGCTTTCTTTCTTACACGAAAACAAACTTCGTTTTATTGTTATTGAACTTTGTACCAACTACATCAAGCATGGGAAGAAGAAAGATTGTTTTTTTGAATTTAAGATTGGTCAGAGAGAAATTTTAATCAGGAAAGAAATTAAGGGCCATCATTTTAAAGCAAACCTGTTAGATAAGCTTGGCGATGCAGAAACCAGTTGTATAAAAGAAATCTTTTTTTCAGAAACAAATAATCACTATATCGAAGTAGTTACTGAAAATAAATTCAGATTTCTGGATCCAATTAAATTAGGTTTGCCTACAGATAGTCTCAAGGATCATTTTGGTTTGCACATTATTACTGTTTGTTCGGAAGATTTTATTTACGAATTTGAAGATGACGATGAAACAGAAGTGTTTTCTGTAATACTTAAAGTTTAATAGTTGTGCAAAATAACTCCCATTAATGCGTAATGTGGATTATATTCCTCAGTTTTTAATTAAATAAAATGTAAGATATTCTCTCGGAATCCTTTTGATACAATACTGGAGGCACTTTTTTAATAAGTGTAAACCCTACGTGAAATTGGAGCATTGTTTGCATCATTTGAGGTGTCTTTAAGATAATAGATAAGATAATATGAAAATAAAATACTTTTCCATTTTAGCCATTGCTTTTTTTGCCGCCTGTAAGAAGGACGATGTTCCGGTAAGTGATACAGGAAAAAGTTTGAGTGAAGTTAATATTTCGGCTCAGTTTGACTGGAAAACCACTCGTGAGGTGAATTTTAGTTTTGGTGTAAGCGATTCCAGATTTTCTAACAAAAAACATGTGATTACCGTTTACAACGGTGATCCAAATAAAGGTGGTCAAATTATTTTAAAAGGTTCTGCGACGCAGATAGAGCCATATAATACAAAAATTGCATTGCCAATAACTATGACTCAGGTTTATGTGGTTAAAACCGCTCCTGATGGCAGTGCAGTATCTGGCCCGGTTAACATCACATCAGCAAGTGTGTCTGTCGCAATTAGCGAAAATGGTGTAGTTGGTCCTGTTTCAGGAGTTAAATCTGTTAAATCATCTGCATATGGAGCTTCATTATTAAGTACTCCGGTTGCAGAAACAAGCCCGGCAGTTCCTACAGGTGCAATAGTTGTTTCTACAAGCTACCAAAATGGTTATAATTTCGAAGCGAATAAAACCTATGTTATCAGTGGGAATAACATTGAAATCAATAACATTAATGAGGTAAGAGGTGCGGTATATGTAACCGGTACCAATGTGGCTTTAAGAGGTGCTAAATTGCTTGCAGGATCTGAATTATATATTTTAAACGGAGCATCTGTTAATTTCCAGAATTTCAATTATAACGGAAACGGAAATGCAATATTTAAAATCTTTGGAACAGTAACGGGTTTAGATAACTTACATGTTAAAGGAACATTTTATAATACAAGAGATTTGAAGATTAACGGTGTTCTTTATGTTTCACAAGGAAGTACTGCAACAAACTTCGGTTCTGTATTAGAAGTAACCTCTAACTTAGACAATGCGGGTACTTTTAATAATCACGGTGTACTAACTGTTAGAGGAAACCTTAATTCGAATAACAATAATCCTGTGTTTTTAAATACTGGTACAGTTAATCTTTATAATAATTCTACTTATACAGGAACTTTCACAAATGACAATACATTTAATGTGGTAAGCGGTGAGGTTAACCTGAATGGACCTAACATGGTTAATAATGGTACATTAACCGCCCTTGAATCAAAAATGAATGTTTCTGGTACTTTTTCTAATAACGGTTCTGTAACTGTGAAAGAGCTTAATAATACAGGCTCTGGAAAAATTATCAATAACTGTAAATGGTGGGTTTTAACAAACTTCAATAATGATAATAGATTTGATAATTACAGCTATCTGCAGGTAGATAATGGAAGTAATCTGAAAGGTACTTTCAACCTATATAATGGCGCAATGTTATCTACAAAATATCTTTGGGCTGCAGATGGTATTATTGAAGGTTTTGGTAACGATACATCATTGGTAAAAGTTATTACTTCGTCTAATGAAGGTGTTTCTGCAAATGGCGGCGTGAAATTTAAAGGTAAATTTCAATACTGTGACCCTAGTCGTACTATAAATCCATCCAGGTTTGATGGTGTAGCAAAACAAGGTTGTGGGGTTTATATAGCGAAGACTTCTTGTAACACAGTTGGTAATGGAACAGCTCCTGCACCAGTAAAGCCGGATACAGATGGTGATGGTATCATTGACGAGGAGGACGATTATCCGAACGATCCTGAAAAAGCAT
>NZ_JBEBVH010000212.1:0-7019 GCF_040392825.1 Pseudopedobacter sp. | reverse complement strand
AACAAATTATTATATAAAAAAGGCGAACACTGGAAGAAGAAACAATCTATCATTCCTGTATTAAAAACGAACACTTAAAGCAAAGATTATCTTATTACTTAAGCAAAGCGCAGATAAAATTCAGCAAATGAGCGTTTTTTTAAATTAAAGAAAATTAAAGGAAAGCATTATTACCTTTGCATACTCAATTAAAGAACCACAACAAACCAAATAGCGTTAAAATGAAAGTTACCGGATTTACGTTTATAAGAAATGCAGTCATTAACGATTATCCTATAGTTGAAGCAATTACTTCTATTTTGCCTATTTGCGATGAATTCGTAATTGCTCATGGTAACTCTGATGATAACACTTTAGAGCTCTTAAAGAACATAAACTCCCCAAAGATCAGAATTATAGATACAATATGGGACGAATCTCTCCGCGAAGGAGGGAGAACTTTTGCCGAAGAAACGAATAAGGCATTCCAGGCCATTTCTGCTGATACCGATTGGGCTTTTTATATTCAGGGTGACGAAGTAATACATGAAAAGTACCTTCCGATAATAAAGCGCGAAATGGAGATTTGTTTGAATGACGATAAAATTGAGGGGCTTCTTTTTAAGTACATTCATTTTTACGGATCGTATGACTATTATGCTTCTTCCAGAAGATGGTACCGAAAAGAAATAAGAGTACTTAAGAACCTCAAAGGAATTACCTCCTATAGAGACGCACAGGGATTTAGAATTAACGATAGAAAAATTCGTGTTAAAGAAATAAACGCTTATGTATACCATTATGGCTGGGTAAAACCTCCGCAGGGTTTAAATAATAAAGTGAGGAACTTCAACAAGTTTTATCATAGCGATGAATGGATAGAAAACAACTATCCAAAGGCCGATAATTTTGATTACGGGAATGCAGATGAATTAATTAAATTTAATTCTACTCACCCTGTATCAATTCGCGAAAGAATTTCGAATACTAATTGGGAGTTCTCCATTGATCCGACAAAAATAAAGAGGAAATTATCTTTAAGACGCCGGATATTAAGGTGGATTGAGGAAAAAACTGGCTATAGAGCATTTGAGTATAAAAACTACAAAAAAATTCGATAGTGATAGGAATGAAAAGTATATCTGTAGTTATACCTAATTATAATGGAAAGCACTTATTTGAGAAATATTTCGATGAGAATTATGAGATATTAAGCAATTTGGGCTCTAACACACAAATCATTGTTGTAGACGACGGTTCTACCGATGATTCTGTCTCCTATTTAGAGCAACACTATCAGAATAAAATTACTTTAATAAAGAAACAGAAGAATAGTGGCTTTTCCAATACTTGTAATATGGGAATAGCTATCGCTACAAATGAGCTTGTCTTTTTATTAAATACTGATGTCAAATTGGAAAAGAATTATTTCGATAATTTATTTCGCTATTTTGAGTCAGAAGACACTTTTGGCGTTATGGGGCGTATTATAGGAATGTATGATGAAAACATACAGGAGGCTGCCCGTTCACCTAAAATTTCTGGAAGGAAGATAAAACCAAGCAATTTTTTCTATATCGAAAATCCAGGAATATTAACTCCCACTTTTTATCTGTCGGGAGCAATTGCGCTTATCGACAATAAGAAACTGAAAGAACTAAATGGCTTTAACGAGTTATTTAACCCATTCTACTGCGAGGATCAGGAACTTTGTATAAGAGCCTGGCGTTTAGGCTGGAAATGCTACTATGAGCACAATGCCATTTGCCGTCATGAAGTTTCTGGCAGTACCAAGAATCATAGTGATAAACGAGCTGTTAAGAAGCTTTATTTCCGCAATCGATATTATGTCCATTATTTACATTTATATGGGTTTGATTTATTCTTATGGCATTTGCAGGTAATTTTTTCTGATGTTTTAATGGGTCTCTTCACATTTCAATCCTATAAAGCATCTGCATACTTTGCTGTATTCCTTAACAGGAAAAAATTAAAAAGAAAGAAAAGAGAATTTAGAGTACAAATGAAGCAACATAAGTCGAAACTTAGCTTAATAGGTGTTATCAAGAGAATAAGGGAGATTCTTAATGGGCAGGATGTTATAAGACTTTGACGGCTGTTTATATTTAAAAGCTCTCGCTTATAGAAAAAGAAATAAAACTATTTATTGAAATTAAGTATATTTATTCTTTACTTAGAAGTTATATTTTTATCAAGTATATGCTTCGAATTATAATTATTATTTTAAGGCTTAGCATATTATAGACCTGATTTATAAAAATTCCAATATGTTAAGCTACATTAAAAATTCATTAGCGAGAAAAAAAGCAAGAAGAGTAACCCGGGAATATCCGCCTGTAATTGAAACATTTGATTTAGGAAAATATGGAGCCATCGAGTTTGCGAACTGGTCTAATCCGCTTGTAAGCCAAATCAAAATAGACTCTCCTATGGTAGAGTTTTTTAATCAATTCATTAAAGAAGGAGACTTGGCCATTGATATTGGTGCAAATATTGGCGACACCACTGTTCCTATGGCTTTATGTACCGGAAAAAGTGGATTAACTATTGGTTTTGACCCTAACCCATTTGTATTCAAAATCTTACAGAAAAATGCATCTCTTAATAAAACAAGATATAATTTAGAACCTCAACCTTTCGCTATATCAACTCAGGATGAGGAATTTTTCTTCGTTTCTTCCGAAGCTTCATTTGCAAACGGGGCTATCTCTTCGACTAAAGAAAGCCATCATGGGCAATTTGTACAACCAGAAAAAGTTTATGGGGTAAATTTAAATACATTTTTAGAAACTAAATATCCAGATTGGGAAGGTAAGCTTACCTTTATAAAAATAGACACTGAAGGTTATGACAAGGAAATTATTAAATCTATAAGTGATTTGATATTAAAATATAAACCCACTATTATTGCCGAGAGCTTTGGTGCTTCAAGTGACGACGCGAAAATTGAACTTTATGACGTCATAAGCAGTAAAGGGTACGATATATTTTACTTTGAGGATTTCAATGTAAATTCAGGTATCAAACGTTTAGACAAAAATGAAGATATCATAAAATTTAAAAAGACGATAAATATCTATGCTACTCCTACTGATTAACATTCTCTAATGTCTTTTCGGTCATATTCCATAAAAGCTCTTATCAGTACATAATGATGAAAACATAATTGACGTTACGGAATGAAAAGTGTAATAGAATTATTATTGTGACATGGTGGGTTAAAAATATTCTATATTTTTGAATCATTCCAAAAGATTAAGTGGTATATAAAGAAAATAAAGGCGCAATTCACAAATAGATTAGATTGTTTAAATTTAAAAAAAGTATATCAGGATATCATCCCCTTCGTTCAATCAAAACGGGCCTATATACATCACCCAACATTAGGGCAAAAGAATACCTAATATTACTGTATAGAATTTTACTCTGCTTTTTGTTTTATCAAATTGCAAGAATGCTATTCTATGCTTTTAATACTTCTATTTTTAAATTAGACGGCATTTCGTCGCTTCTTAAACTTTGCTGGCATGGGATTGCATTCGATACCACAGCTATCTTATATATCAACAGCCTTTTTATACTGCTAAGCATACTGCCTTTAACTATCAATACTAAACCAGGATACCAAAAGTGGTTAATGGTTATATACTTTGTTACTAATTTAATTGCATACATCACCAATTTTATAGACTTTATTTATTATAGATTTAGCCAAACCAGGTCTACAAGAGCTACATTAGATGTTATCAAAAATGAAGAAAACGCCAATTCTCTGTTCTGGCATTTTTTCACCAGTTATTGGTATATATTGGTTGTTTTAATATTAATTTTTGCATTATGGATCTTCTTATATAAAAATGTAAAGTTAACGACTGTTAATACATTTAAACCACTAATTTATTTTCCGGTATCAGTTATTGGAATTCTGCTCACTGCATTTTTAATGATAGGAGGCATAAGAGGAGGATATAAACATAGTACCAGACCTATAAATATGGTCGATGCCTATCGTTATGTTACTGTTCCAAACCATGGCGACATTGTTTTAAATACACCTTTTGCAATTTTCAGAACCTTAAAAATAAAAGAATACAAAGTTCCGAATTGGGTAACGGAAGATTATATAAAACGAAATATTAAACCTGTAAAAACTTATCAAAATAGCTTCAGTACAGAAAAACCCAATATTGTCATTTTCATTTTAGAAAGTTTTGGAAGGGAATATTGGGGCTGTATGAATGAGAAATCCAATATTAAAGATTTTAAAACCCATACTCCCTTTTTAGACTCATTAAGTAAATCCAGTCTGATTTTCACCAACGCCTACGCCAATGGCAGACAATCTATACACGGCATGTCATCTGTACTTGCAGGGATTCCATCGTTTCAATACGCCTTTACTTCTTCTCCATATGCAAAACAAGATATCCAATCTATAATTTCTGTATGTGACAGTTTAGATTATCAAACATCCTTTTTTCATGGTGCTGCAAATGGCTCTATGGGGTTTCTGGGATTTTCCAATATTTTAGGATATAAGCATTATTTTGGTCGTACTGAATTTGATAATGAAGAAGAGTATGACGGAATCTGGGGAATCTGGGACGAACCTTTTTTCCAATATATGGGCAAAACAATTAGTCAACAGAAAAAGCCTTTTATGGCTACCATGTTCTCGCTTTCATCACACGATCCGTTTAAGGTCCCTGCTAAATATCAGGATAAATTTAAAGAAGGAAATGTACCTATCCATAAATGTGTAGAATATACTGATTACTCGATTCAGCAGTTTTTTGAATACGCAAAAAAACAAGAGTGGTATCAAAACACCATTTTTGTTTTCACGGCAGACCATACCAATCAAAATTATTACCAGGAATACAACAATTCAATAGACCGATTTGCTGTTCCTGTTATGTTTTTCAGTCCAAACCAAAATTATAAATTGCAAGGGATACGCGAAGATCTGGTTCAGCAAATCGACATCTATCCAACCCTTATAGATTTAATTGGCTACAACAAACCTTTCAGATCCTGGGGAAGAAGCTTAGTATCCAATCTTCCGGATGAAACTCCCAGAGTTATAAATTCTCCCGGTAATGTCTATCAATTCATGCAGAGTAATTATATCTATATTTTTGATGGAAAGAATTTCACCGGAATTTTCAATATCAATGATAAAGGCTTAACTCAAAATCTTAGTCAAGAAACGAATGACGAAATGCAGAAAGGCATGAATGATTGCAAAGCATTTATCCAGGATTATATGTTCCGCATCACAAAAAAGAAATTGAACGAACATTAAGCAATGGCTTTTTTAAAAAGCTATCTTTGTAAGATTATTCAAATTTAATGAAGACATACTTTAGACTTTTAGCATTTGCTAAACCCATAGAAAAATTTGCCATTCCATATCTTATATGCACTTTGTTCGCCGTCGTATTTGGCACATTAAATTTCGCTTTAATTATTCCTCTCCTAAACACGTTATTTGACGAAAGCAAAATAGTAGAAAAGGCAATCATGCCTGAATTCTCCTTGTCTTTCAGCTACTTTAAAGATTTATTTTTCTATTATTTTGATACTGCTATATTAGAAAAGGGTAGATTAGGTGCATTACAGTTTGTTTGTATCGTAATCATAGCTTCTAATTTGCTGGCAAATTTTTTCAAGTATTTTTCACAACGCATTATGGAAAACCTGCGCATTCACACTCTGTTAAAGCTCAGGAAAAGTGTATTTGATAATGTAATGAATCTGCATGTAAGTTATTTCAGTAACGAAAGAAAAGGAGATATTATATCTAAAATCGCATCAGATGTGCAAGTTGTGCAATTTTCGGTTACAGGTACATTGCAGGTAGTATTTAAAGAACCTCTGCAATTGATAGCATTCATAATCGCTCTGTTAATGATTTCGGTAAAACTCACTTTATTTTCCTTATTGGTAATTCCTATTTCTGGGTTAGTTATAGCTAGAATAGTAAAATCTTTAAAAAGACAAGCTAAAGAATCTGCCGAAACTTATGGAATGATGATTTCGTATTTAGACGAAGCTTTGTCTAGTATTAAAATCATCAAAGCATTCAATGCTATTCCCTTTGTTATAGGGAGATTTGATCGACAGAATGAAAAGTATAGCGCTATTGGAAAGTCGATGTCACGAAGACAGCAGATGTCTTCCCCCGTGTCAGAATTTTTAGGAATATGTACAGTTTCCGGCATTTTATTATACGGCGGGAACCTTATATTTAATCATAATTCTGAATTGTCTCCCGCAGATTTCATTGCTTATATTGCTATATTTTCGCAGGTGATGAGACCAGCGAAAGCGCTTACTGACTCCTTCAGCAATATACATTCAGGTCTGGCTGCTGGTGAACGTGTTCTTGAACTTATTGATACTAAGCCGCAAGTTATAGATAAACCCAACGCTGTTACTGCAGTACCTTTTTCAGATCGTATAGAGTTCAAAAATGTGTCTTTTGGATACTCCGATAAATTAGTACTGGACAACTTGAATTTTGACATAGAAAAAGGTAAAACAGTAGCTCTTGTTGGCCCTTCCGGAGGTGGAAAAAGTACAATTTCTGATCTGATCCCTAGATTTTACGATGTAACTGGCGGTGCCATATTATTTGACGGTACGGATATACGTGATTTAAAACTGGAATCTTTCCGCTCTCAGATGGGAATTGTAAGCCAGGAGTCTATTTTATTTAATGATACCATTTTCAACAATATCGCATTTGGAGTAGAAAATGTTAGTCAGCAAGAAGTAGAAGCTGCAGCTAAAATTGCCAACGCACATAATTTTATAATGGCTACGGATAAAGGTTATCAAACCAATATAGGGGACAGGGGAATGAAACTTTCAGGCGGGCAAAAACAACGTCTGAATATCGCCAGAGCCGTTTTAAGAAATCCTTCTATTTTAGTTTTAGATGAAGCTACTTCTGCTTTAGATACCGAATCTGAAAAACTGGTACAGGAAGCTATCAATAATTTAATGAAGAACAG
>NZ_JBEBVH010000211.1:0-7021 GCF_040392825.1 Pseudopedobacter sp. | reverse complement strand
AAGAAAACATGTTGGAAGTGGAAGAATCTTAAATAATGGTGTAATACCTCATACCGCTCCAACTATTTGGGGTGGTGGCGGTCCGGCCTGGGGAGGTATAGTAATTACGTTGCCTTGGTTTATGTATCAGCATTATGGTGATACTCAGGTTCTGGAAAAGAATTTTGAGTTGATGCAAGGTTGGCTGTCCTTTTTAGATACCCACGTAGAAGGCAATCTGTTGCGCAGATTTGGCGGAGAATGGGATTTTCTTGGAGATTGGCTATGGCCTAATGCCACAGCCGAAGGAATGAATAATGATTCGCCTGAAACACTGTGCCTAAATAATTCTTACTATATTTTTAATTTGCGTACCGCAGCTAAAATAGCACATCTTATAGGGCGTCATGCAGAAGCTTCTGTTTGGGAAAGAAAGGCAGAATTATCATCGAGAGCCGTAAATGAGCTGTTTTTTAATGAAAAGGACAATAGTTATTCAGATGGATCTATGTCTAATCTTGCTGCAGCTCTGTTAGCAGAAGTACCTTCTCCTGAGGTAAGAGATAAAGTTCTTAAAAGATTGGAAAGAGAAATTCTCGAAATTAGAAAAGGACATATCCATGCAGGAATTACTGGCGGAGCACTACTGTTTAAATTGTTAAGAGATGAAGGTAGAGACGATCTTATTTATTCAATGACCTCAAAGAAAACATATCCAAGTTGGGGCTATATGAAAGATAATGATGCCACAACCATTTGGGAAATGTGGGAAAAGGATTTACCTGGCCATTCTTTGTTGCATAGTTCTTACTTATATCCCGGAGCCTGGTTTATAGATGGTATAGGTGGTATTAAAAGACATCCTGAAAGTGTAGGTTTTAGACGTTTTATAGTTAGACCGCCTTCTCCTAAAGCAACTGATATTAAATACGCACATACAAAATATGATTCTCCAGTAGGGGTTATCGAAACTAATTGGGAAAAAGTAGGAGACAAATTATCATTAAATCTTATAATTCCGCCTAATAGTATAGGTGTATTGCAACTAAACCCTGCAAATGCTATTGATGTGAAGAAGTATAAAACTGTAAAGGAATTGCCAAGAGAAGGAAATCTTTTGCAATATGAAGTTCTACCGGGGAAGTATAGTTTTTAACGTTAAGGCAGAAGTTGTAGAAAAGAAAGCCGTTTCTGAAACCTCAGAAATGGCTTTCTTAATAAAGGAATGATTTTAAAACTTCACATTCAAACTAAACATAAAGCTTGTACCTGCCTGCGGGAAATAGAAATTTTCTGTTACCCTATTTCCGTTATAAATATATCCCCAGGTATAGCCGTTACTTTCATATTTCTCGTTAAATATATTGTTTACCTGTAATCCCAGACCAATATTTCTTAAACCCAGAGCTTCAAACTGATAAGCTAATCTAACATCATTCACAAAAAAAGCATCTAATTTCCTGTTTTCATTAGCCGTATTATCTAAATACTGCTTGCTTACATATTTAGAAAGTAATGCAAGCTCAAAACCTTTAAGAGGTTTATAGGCGAACTCATTTCCTGCTATAAATTTTGGCGCAAAAGCGATATCTGTGTTTTTGTAAACATTTTGTTGTTGACCAATCCAATCAAAATTGGCATCGTATTCATCGAAATACTCATGAAACTCCTTTATCTTATGATCGCTTAAACTGGCATTAATTCCCCAGGAAAATTTAGGCGATATAGCCCATTTTGAATCGAATTCGATTCCTATTCTGTAGCTGTTGTCAACGTTACTTCTTATATAACCGCCCACATCATTAATTTGCCCTGTTAAAATCAGCTGATCTTTGTAGAACATGCCAAATAGATTCAATCCTGCCGTTACATTATTTCGAAGATAGCGATATCCCAATTCAATGTTATTTAATCTTTCTGCCTTAGGCCTGCTATCCGGGCTGGATTCTGTAAAATCATCTCTGTTTGGCTCTTTATTAGCGACTGCAAAAGAAGCATACACGTTCTGATTTGAATTGATTTCGTAGGTAACGCCAACTTTCGGGTTGAAAAAGTTTAAAACGGCATTTTGTTCAACATTATTTCCGTTGCGATCAAAACCAAGGAAAGTATAGTCTACTCGCCTGTATTGTAAATCACCGAAAAGATTAAACTTATTCAGATTTATACTGGCCTTACCAAACACGTTGAAATCTTTCTTGGTTGCATCGTTTTCATAATAGCGATAATCATTTTCTGTTTGTGATGCATATCTTGCCCAAATCACTTCGCCAAAATGCTCCCCTTTATATTCGTTGTAAGCACCTCCCAAAATAAAATCTGCTGTTTTAGAGGGGCGATAATTCAAAGAATAAGTCAGGCCATAGAAATGATTATCCAACCAGCGTCTTCTCACCAAATCTGTATTTGCAATAGTGTCGCTACCGATAAAAAGAGAGTCTAATCCATATTTTTCAAAATCTTCACCATACTTATATTCCTCATAATAACCAGCACCTTTAGTATAATGCAAAGCACCATTAAAGCTCAGCTGATTGCTGATTTCCTTTGAATATAAAAGCTGGTAATGGTTTTGATTATAGTTGTCGGTTTGATTTTTGTACCTGAACATGTTGAATTTTCTCGGATCGGAATTGAACAAATTCAAAGAATCTTCAACAGTATTGTAAAGATCACCCAGATTGCGGTAATAATGATCCAGTAAATCTGCCTGAGAGCCTTTCAGTTTTGCTTCCGGTATACCATTCCATGCCTGATAGGTTTTCTCCTGTCCCGAGAAAGTAACCGCTCTAAGAATGCTTTTCTTTCCATAATAAGCACCGGAAACATAATATGATTTCAAATCGGAAGAACCTCGGTCAATAAAGCCGTCACTTATGATTCTCGACAGGCGGCCGTCAAAAGTCCATTTTCCATTTATCAAACCTGTTCCAACTTTTACGGTATTCTTCAAGGTGCCAAAAGAGCCGGCGGAGTTATTTACTTCAGCATAAGCAGAATCTGTAAGTACAGAAGTTTGAATATTTAGACTGGCACCAAAAGCACCTGCGCCATTTGTAGAAGTGCCAACGCCTCGTTGTAATTGCATATTGTCTACGGAAGATGCAAAGTCCGGAAGATTTACAAAGAAGGAACCCTGACTTTCTGCGTCATTATAAGGAATACCATTAATGGTTACATTTACCCGTGTGGCATCAGAGCCACGAACACGCATAGAAGTATAGCCAACTCCGGCACCGGCATCCGAGGCTACTACAACAGAAGGTGTCTGGTTAAGCAGATAGGGCATGTCTTGCCCAAAATTATTCTTTTCAATTACTTCTTTACTGATATTCTTGAAGGTTGTAGCAGAATTGGCGGAAGCCCGGGTTGCACTTACTATAACTTCATCTGCAAGCAGTAATGCCTTTTCCAGACTTAAATTAAGTTCTGTATTTCCTTTAACCAGTATGGTTTTTTCTAAAGGTTTAAAACCGATATAGGCAATTTTAAGATGATATGTTCCATTTTTTAAATTTCTGAAGGTGAAATTACCATTAACATTAGTCTGGGTGGTAACATTAAACTCTTTTAAAGTTACAGAGGCACCAACCATTACTTCAGATGAACCTGCATCAGTAATTCTGCCGTTCAGAATAGCGTCCTGTGCAAATAAGACATAAGGCATAACCAAAGCGATCAGCATCGCTAATTTCATTTTTCTCACTTTTCTTATGTGTTTAAAATATTAAAACCATGCAGTGGTAAAGGGGTTAAACCACTGGTTTTAGTATTACATTCCCTCCGCCGGCATTATCCGGATCAGGTGTTCATCATAATTATTTTTTACGATGAAGGGTATGATCTCAGCCTTTATTTGTGTTTCACTAAACAAGGCACCCCATTTGATGACGCAAATATAGTGCTTATTGTCAATAAATAAAAAAGCAACTATTTGTTTCCTGCTCTTTCTGTACTCGCAGGCAGAAGATTTACTATGGCGAGATGCCGATTGTAATTTTTACCTTTACTTTTGATTTTTCAGTTGCTATAAGACTAAATTTGTCTATCTTTTATTTAAAAATTCTCTATGATAAAATATCAATATACAGCCCTTGTTGCCCTGGCTTTTGCTGTTTCCTCATGTACACCTAAAGCAAAGGTAGAATCGCCTTCCGCTATTCGTGAAGCTGTTTCTAAAACTATTCCGGTAGACAGCAATGTCATTATCGGAAAATTAGAAAACGGGTTAACTTATTATATCAGAAAAAATGCGGAGCCTAAAAAAAGAGCAGAACTTTACCTGGTAAATAAAATTGGGTCTATTGTAGAGGATGATGATCAACAGGGGTTAGCTCATTTTACGGAGCACATGGCTTTTAATGGAACCAGAGATTTCCCTAAGAACGAATTAATAAACTATCTGCAAAAGGCCGGAGTTCGATTTGGAGCCGATCTAAATGCTTATACCGGATTTGACCAGACGGTTTATCAGTTGCCATTGCCAACAGATAGCGCCGATGTTTTTAAAAAAGGTTTTGATATTTTATCGAACTGGGCCGGGCATGTAACTTTTGACGATTTCGAAATAGATCAGGAAAGAGGTGTGATTATAGAAGAAGACAGACAGAGAGGAAAAAATGCACAGGAAAGAATGACTAAGCAGATTCTCCCTGTTCTATTGGCCAATTCGAGATATGCAGAAAGACTCCCGATTGGTAAAGTGGATATTCTGCAAAGTTTCAAATACGAGACCATCAAGCGTTTTTATAAAGACTGGTACAGACCAAATCTGCAAGCTGTGGTTGCGGTAGGTGATTTTGATGTGGCTGAGGTAGAAAAACTGATAAAAGAGAATTTCTCGGAGCTGAAAAACCCCGCAACAGAAAGAAAGAGAGAAACTTATGACTTACCAGGAAATAAAGAGCCTTTGGTGAAAATTGTAACCGATCCTGAATATCCTTATAATGTTGCTTCCATTACTTATAAACATCCCGAAGTAATTGAAAAGACAGAGTCTGATCTGTTGTTAAAGATGGAAACCGGTCTGATAAACGAAATGCTTTCGAACAGATTAAATGAAATTTTGCAGAAAGGAAATGCGCCTTTCGTTTTTGCCCAAAGTGCTTACGGACCATTTCAGGGGGGGCTGGCTAATGCTGATGCATTTAGCAGCTTTGTAGTCGCAAAGGATGGTTCGGGATTGAAACGGGCAACAGAAGCTGTACTGGCCGAGAATATCCGTATGAAAAAATTCGGTTTTACAGAAACAGAGCTTGCAAGAGCTAAAACCAATTTATTAACGGCTATTGAAAAACAGTTTAAAGAAAAGGATAAAACCCAATCGTCTGTTTACGTAGAAGCTTATACCCAGAACTTCTTAAAAGGACAGGCTATTCCAAGTATAGATTTTGTTTATGATTTCTATCGCAAGAATATGGATCAGATTACTTTGACTAATGTGAATAAGCTGGCTGCGGGTATGGTAACCGATGATAATATGATTGCCATCATTCAGGCTCCGGACAAGGAAAAAGCTAATCTGCCTAATGATGCCGAGTTTTTATCGTGGATAAAAAACGCGGGAAGCAATGTTACCGCTTATGTAGATGAGGTTATAGACCAGCCTTTATTAGCTACTAAACCAGTGGCCGGACAAATTGTGTCTGAGAAAAAAGTAGAAGCTATCGGCGTTACCGAATTGACTTTATCCAATGGGATTAAAGTTGTTTTAAAACCGACAGATTTCAAGAATGATCAAGTTTTATTTACTGCCAGCAGAAACGGGGGAACTTCTCTGGCTTCTGATATAGATTTTAGATCTGCAGAAATGGCGGATGGCTTAGTAGATGCTTCTGGTATTGCTAATTTTGATCCCATCCAGCTAGGCAAACTGTTAACAGGTAAATCGCTTGGTGTTACGCCATTTATTTCTAATTACAAAGAGGGAATAAAAGGTTCGTCATCTCCAAAAGATATAGAAACGGCTTTTCAGCTAATCTATCTTTATTTTACACAACCAAGAAAAGATGTAAATATCTTCAATACACAAATTGAAGAAACAAAGACAGTATTGGCAAACCGTTCGTCAAATCCAACTTCGGTTTATCAGGACACTATTTCTGCTGTACTGAATAATTATCATAAAAGGGCCGGAGTTATTACAGAACAGGAACTTCAGAAAGTTAGTTTAGACAAAGCGCTGGATTTTTATAAACAGCGTTTTGAAAATGCAGCAGATTTTACATTCACTTTTGTAGGAAACTTTCAGGAAAACGAAATAAAAACTTTGTTAACAACCTACCTGGCAAGCTTACCGTCTAATCCAACGCAGAAATCTAATTATAAAGATTTAGGTTTCTATCCGGCAAAGGGAAAAGTGGTTAAGAAAGTGTATAAAGGTCTGGAAGATAAAGCCTCTGTTTTATTGGTTTATCATGGTGACTATGTATACAGCAAAGAAGCCAATATGCAGTTAAATGCATTAAAATCTGTGCTGGACTTTAAAATTCTGGAAAGATTAAGAGAGAAGGAAAGTGGTGTATACAGTCCAAGGGTCTCTTTGTCGTATGACAATATTCCTAAAGCAACGTACAGTGTCTCAATTTCATTTAGTTGCGCATCGGCTAATGTAGACAAATTAATAGCCGCCGCCGAAGATGAGATTGCCGTCTTGAAGAAAAATGGGGCTACAGCAGATGATATTGTAAAGTTTAAGGCAACGCAGAACAGGCAGTACGAATTAATGATGAGAGAAAATGGCTATTGGTTACAGTACTTACAAAAGACTTATACGGATAATAACAATCCGCTGGATGTGCTAAGCTATTTAGAAAACTTAAAAGTAGTCACTAACGATTCGGTAAAACAAACAGCTAACAAATATTTAAATCCAAATAATTACAAGCAGTTTATATTACTGCCAGAGAAAAAATAGTCCTCTCAGGGCTTTAATAATTACACAGATTTTAGATATTCAATCTGTGTAATTATTAATCTAATCTTCCATTTCCACAAACACAATCTACTTTACCTCTGTTTTCCAATAAAACAGCTTATGCAG
>NZ_JBEBVH010000210.1:0-7034 GCF_040392825.1 Pseudopedobacter sp. | reverse complement strand
CGGACTTTCATGGACTTTTGCGGACTTTCACAGACTTCGGATGGTTTTATGAAATGAGGTGGTGTAATTTCAATAACGAAAACTAAATATAGACATCAATATCCAATAATAAAAATCAGGATAGCGACAATAATTCCCTTCCGGAGCAGCGGTCTCTCCACGAGGAACCCGCAATAAATAAAAACGTTTAGATACTGTGACAACTCTGTAGTAAACCAGAACCGAATTCTGTCTACCCTAACTGTACCTTTATTCCAACCATCATCACAACTGACTAAAACTCTTTTGGTTTGCGCAGGATCTTCTTTCTGAAAGACCCCGCTTGGACAGTATAACAAACCCGGACAGGGACAAATAATTGTCGTCCGAGCAGCGGTCTCTCAAAGAGGACCCTGCGATAAAGGAAATCCTTTTTGAACATATCGCAAAAAAGGAAAACCCAATGATAGAGAAGTTTAACGGTTCAAAGAAATCATAAGTTTGCACAGGGCCTGCGACAAAGAGCTGATTACCAAAATGATATTCAATTATGAAACATGCTGCAATAGTGCTAAATTACTTAAGATACTCTGTTACAGCCAGCTTCTGCTCTTTCATAGATTTTGCTGCTAATTCTGCAATCTTTCTTGCACCTTCAACACATAAATGGCTATCATCCTTTTTACCTTCCGGCAACTTGGAAAAACGCCCCGGTTCTATATGCAAAAACAGTTCTTTAGATTTCTCTATGCCATAGTTTTGAACCAATTCGGCGCTTAATTTATTAAGATCTACCAAAGGAACATTTAATTCTTTTGCAACAGCACGTACAGCAAGTATGTAATCGCCATAAGTATCTACCAGTTTACCATTCTTATCGAATTTACGCCTAACAATAGAAGTAAATAGTACAGGATTAGCGCCCAGCTTTTTCGACTCGTTCACATAATTTATCAGGTTTTGCTTATAGGTAGTCCAGGGATCAGTATGGCGTAAAGTATCCGGTTTCTGATCATTTCCTCCAAACATGATGAATACATAATCTCCAGGTTTTATCTGCGCTTTTACTTTATCCCAAAATCCCTCACCTCTAAAACTTTTCGAACTCCTTCCACTCCGGGCCGCATTGTTAATCCTGACACCAGGTTTTACAAATTCCGGCATCATTTGCATCCAACCCCTAATTGGGTAGCCTTCTCCTCCGAATTTATTAAGGTAACTCTCCTCAAAATTACACATGGTAGAATCTCCTATAGAGTGAATTACCGGTGTTTCCTTATACCATTTAAAAGCAAATAGTGCTATTAAGACTATAAATGCATATTTAATTCCTGTTTTTTTCATTTTACAAGGTATTTAGCTAATGGACTTTTTATTTCTTTAAGGCCCTGTGTGGCTAATTCTGCAACTTTCAGAGCGCCTGCTTCGCATAAATGGGTATCGTCTTTCTTTCCTTTAGGAAGTTTAGCTGTAACGCCCGGCTCGACATACATATACAGTTTTTTTGACTCTTCAGGACCAAGATTTTCTACCAATTCAGCAGTTTTTTTATTTAAGTCTATTAAAGGTACATTCATTTCTCTTGCGAGATCTCTGACTACCGTAACATATTCACCATGTGTGTCTACCAGTTTTCCACTTTTGTCAAAGTTTCTTCTTACGATAGAAGTCAATAAAATTGGATTCGCTTTTTTAGCTCTTACCTCATTTACATAGTTTCTGATATTCTCTTTAAAGGTTGTCTGCGGATCTGTATGACGCAGTGTATCTTCTTTTGAATCATTATGTCCAAATTGGATAAATACATAATCACCTTCTTTTACCCTGTTAATCACTTTGTTCCATAATCCTTCGCTTCTGTAAGATTTAGAACTACGCCCACTTGCCCCCTGATTCACAATATTTATAGATCCATCAAAAAATTGATCAACCATCTGCATCCAACCTCTACCCGGATAATTATCAGCAGTATTAGCCTTGCTCATGGTAGAATCACCAATGGAATAAAGTGTAATCTGATCTTTTTGCATATTGAATCCACACATAATCAAAAAGATTCCAATAAAAATCAGTCTTCTATCAAACTTACTCATCATAAAAACATTTAGGTTATTATTAATTAACTACTTAAATATCGGATACCTGATTCAAAAACCCGAAAAAAGTACCAATAGATTGTTTCAAAATCGCCGATAACGTTATCGGTAGCGTTTCCGAGAACGCTTGCATTAATTTTTTGGCGCTTTTAAATCACTTCCTCGTCAGAAAAATGTAATCTTGTTTTAACACACAGAGGACTGGCGGCAGTATCAGAAAACATCGGGACGAAAAATCTTAATGTTTTTCAAGTCTTTAAATAATTTGATAACCTATAAACTTATATATGATGCTAAAACTGCTTAAATTTATCGTTGTACTGGTCATTAGCAGCTCGGGGCTGTTACATGCTCAAACCAAAATAAAGGGTAAAGTACTAAGTAAAGGTGACAGTGAACCTTTAATTGGCGCCAGTGTAGGCATAAAAGGTGATACCCAGGGCACATTAACCGATCAAACAGGTAGTTTCACTTTAAATATTCCTGCCGGAAAAACCAATGTTATATTGGTCGCCAGATACATTGGATTTATTCCTCAGGAAGTTTCTTTAAAGGACCAAACAGAAATCAATTTCTTACTGGAAGAAGAGCCTTTACAGCTAAAAGAAGTTGTTGCAATTGGTTACGCAACTGTTGAACGTAAAGATTTAACTGGCTCTGTTTCTTCTATCAATGAAAAGCAACTCAAAGATATTCCCGTAAATTCTGCAGCCGAAGCACTTACAGGCCGTCTTGCCGGAGTTCAGGTAACTACATCAGAAGGAAGCCCGGGAGCAGAAGTACAGATAAAAGTACGCGGAGGTGGTTCCATAACACAAAGTAACGATCCTTTATACATTATAGATGGTGTACAGGTAGAAGACGGTCTGGCCAGCTTATCCCCTCAGGATATTGCTTCTGTAGATGTTCTGAAAGACGCATCAGCAACTTCTATCTACGGAGCAAGAGGCGCTAACGGAGTAGTAATTATTACTACTAAAGGCGGTAAAGAAATGAAAACACAGGTAAATTACAATAACATATTTGGTATAAAGACTCTTGCCAATAAGCTGGATGTGATGAAACCTTACGATTTTGTTCTTTACCAATACGAGCGTTCCAGAGGGTTAAGCAATACAGAGACTGCATTTGAAACCAGATATGGCACATGGGATAATATAGAACAATATAAACAGACTCCATTTATAGACTGGCAGGAAAGAACTTTTGGTAATGATGCCTTTATGCAGACCCATAATGTAAGTGTCGTTGGCGGAACCAAAGCAACACAATACAACCTGAGTGTAACCAGCAACAACGATGACGGGATTATGCTTAACTCCGGATTCGACAGAAAACTGGTAAATTTCAGATTCGACAACCGGGTAAGCAATAAGCTAAGAGTTGGCTTTAACGTAAGGTATACTAAACAAAATATTTTAGGAGCCGGTACTTCTGATGCAGGAGCCACCACCTATAATATGCTTCGACATACGGTTAAATACATGCCATTAAACATAGGCAATCTTTCGGAAGATGAAATTGACGAAAGTTATTATGAAGATACCAACACCGGAAATGCCATTGGTATCATCAATCCTGTTGCGTTAAGCAATGCCCAGTACCGAAACAGGGAAATGCAAATTACCAACCTTAATGGATACCTTAACTATAGCTTTAACAAACTTATCTCTTTTAGAAGCACATTGGGTGTTAATTATAACAGGCAAACGACGGAAAATTTCGAAGAGGGTATCACGTCACGGTCGAGGGTACTGGGAGCCCGTTTACCAATGGCTGGTGTACGTGATGCAGATAAAAACAGCTTCAATTTTTCTAATGTGTTAACATTAACTCCTAAAAAAATTAACGGTCACAAAGTAGACATATTATTGGGTAATGAGTTTTACAATATAGACTATAAAAGTTCGGAAGTACAATTGAAAAACTTTCCAGAAGGAATTACAGCTGAAAAAGCGTTAGGGCAATTATATCTGGGAACTTTACTGACCACACCCGTACTTTACCCTTTAACATACCAATCTGCAACAAGAACACTATCATTCTTTAACCGTACCAATTATAGCTATAAAGATAAGTTTCTGGCGACCTTCAGTTTTAGAACAGATGCTTCTTCAAGATTTGCAGAAGGTAACAGATGGGGTTATTTCCCTTCTGGTTCTGTTGCGTGGCGAATCTCGCAGGAAGATTTCATGAAAGATATCCCACTAATTTCTGATATGAAGCTACGCCTGAGCTACGGTTCTTCTGGTAACGATCGTATAGATGACTACCTGTTCATGAACGTATATACTGCGAGCGCAAAATATGCATTGAATGAAGAGATTATCCCGGGCTATGCTGTAGAGAATCTTGCCAATAAAAATCTGGTATGGGAAACCACCGTTTCGAAAAACATCGGATTAGATCTCTCTTTATTAAGAAACCGCATACAACTTACGGTAGATGCCTATCAGAACAAGGTACACGATTTATTAATCCTGGTTCCAATTCCATCTACATCTGGTTTTCCTAAACAATTGCAAAATATAGGCAGAACGGCTAACAAAGGGTTGGAATTCCAGATTTCGGCCACTCCGGTAATCAATAGAAACTTTAGCTGGAATGCTAATTTCAATATGGCTTTCAATAGAAATAAAATTGAGAAAATATCGGACAGGCAAAACTCCTATTTTGAAAACTCCGGCTTCGGTATATCCGGTCAGCCAGCGGATTATATCGTTCAGGTAGGACAACCTGTAGGTTCTATGTATGGTTTTGTATCTGATGGCTTTTATACTACAGATGATTTTGATTATGATGCTGCAACTTCAAGATATACGCTAAAAGCAGGTGTAACAGATGTTTCTGGTGCTATTGGTATTGCTCAACCAGGTTGGATGAAACTGAAAGATCTGGATGGCAACAATGTCATTGATGAGAATGATAAAACTATTATCGGAAATGCAAATCCCAAATTTACAGGAGGACTAAACCAGCAGTTCACTTATAAAAATTTCGACATGAGCATTTTTGTAAATTTTGTTGTTGGTAATGATGTATATAATGCCAACAAAATAGAATTTACAAATGCCTACAGTTCCTATGCCAACTCTTTGGATATGGTTTCCAATCGCTGGAAGACCATCGATCAAAGTGGTAACCGGATACAACAGGTAGAAACTATTGGCGGACAACAATATGTAACCGGGGTTGCACCTGAAATATTATCAGAAGTAAATAAAAATGCTTCTATGTGGATGCCAATTAGCGGTACAGGAGCATGGTATCCAACATCATGGGCGATGGAAGATGGATCTTTTTTAAGAATAAATAACATTACGCTCGGTTACACCCTCCCTACAAAACTTGTAAATCGTTTCAAAATTAATAAACTAAGGGTGTATGGAACAGTCAATAATCTGGCAGTATTTACCAATTACTCGGGCTATGATCCGGAGGCAAACACCAGAAGAGCTATACCTGTAACACCTGGAGTAGACTACGCAGCTTATCCTCGCAGCAAGGCATTCATATTCGGACTTAATCTCTCATTATAAAATTGATTCATAATGAAAAGAAAAACTTATTTATATCATTTTATAGCACTAGGCTGCTTGTTAATGATTGCAACGGCTTCATGTAAAAAATATTTAAACTTAGATCCTTCTTCTGCTTTTGATGAGAGTTATGTATTCAGTACGGTTCCTAATGCAACAAGTGCGGTTTTAGGTGCTTACGACAGGCTTGCCGGATTACAAGCCTATGGCAGTCGCTTGAGTCTAATGTATCCTTATGATAACGACGAAATGGTAGGTGTATTAAATACTACGGCTCCGGATAACAGCTCCAGAGATCTGTCAAGGTATAATGTACAACCAACCAATGCGCAACTGAAACTACCTTTTGAACAATTGTATTCGGGAGTAGAACGGGCTAATAGCTGCATTAAGAACATTCCTGCTATGGCATTATACCAAAATGGTTCTGAAGAAGAGAAGAAACAACTAAGAAGGCTGCATGGTGAGGCGCTGACTTTAAGAGCTCAGTTCTATTTAGAATTGGTCAGAAACTGGGGAGATATCCCCGCTCCTTTTGAGCCATCTATAGACCAGCCAGATTTATTTTTGGGAAGGACCGACAGAGATACCATTTATGACAGACTCATTGCAGACCTGGAAAAGGCAGCCGAGCTGGTACCCTGGAGAACTGAGGTAGCTTCTGACGAAAGAATAACAAAAGGTGCTGTGAAAGCACTAAGAGCAAGACTGGCACTTTACAGAGGCGGCTATTCTTTAAGGAGAGCTTCGGGAATTATGGAACGCAGACCCGATTACTTAAAATACTACAAGATAGCAAAGGATGAATGTTTTGACATTATGCAACGCCGTGATCAGCATACCCTTAACCCAAGTTTCGAAGCTGTATTTAAAAACGGTATTGATTCTTATCAAATAGACTCTTACGGGGAAGTTTTATTTGAAGTAGCTATGGGTCGCGAAACGGATAGTAACATTGGTTATTATGACGGTCCAAGATTTTACGTTCCGGGAAGCTCATCCTTATTAGGTAATGGTCAAATAAGAGTTATACCTACTTATTTTTACGATTTTGACTCTTTAGATGTAAGAAGAGATGTTACCTGTGCTCCTTATTACAACAGCCCTGAATATTATAAAACGGTGCAACCATTGCTAAATATGACCAGTGGAAAGTTCCGTTCGGACTGGATTACTCCAAGATTAAGCTCAGCAATACAGGCTACAGGGTTAAACTGGCCATTAATAAGGTTTTCTGACGTTTTACTCATGTTTGCCGAAGCTGAGAACGAGATAAATAACGGACCAACTGCAGATGCTATAGCTGCTTTTGAAGAGGTGAGAAAAAGAGGATTTGGTGGAAACAGCTCTTTAATAGGACCTACCCCAACTACTAAGAACGAATTTTTTGAAGCCATTATTAACGAACGATCTTTTGAAT
>NZ_JBEBVH010000209.1:0-7122 GCF_040392825.1 Pseudopedobacter sp. | reverse complement strand
AGACACCCTCTTTACAAGCTAAACCAATATTATTTAAAAACAGAATTCACTTCAGTTATTTTCCAGCCTCTGTCTGTTTTAGTTAAAGAAATAATATTCTCCCGGGTAAAATGTTCGTATTTCATGCTTACGTTTACGATTGCATAGTTATCACTTTGAGTAATAACATTGTGGGTAATATCACAGTTTTGGACAACATTAGAAGCATTTTTATTGTGTTTTAAAGCCTGCTCTTTTCCATAAGTTAACAGTTGCCCGTTTCTGTTAATATTAATTTTAACCTGATCAGAAAGTATATCTGCAAGGTTTTCATTATATCCTGACTTAAGCGATTGGATATAATTGTCTACACTAAAAGCCAGTGTTTTTTGAGCACTGTTTTTGTCTTTGGCAAAAGACATACTACTAACCAACATCAAGGCCAGTATCAGGTAAATGTTTTTTAGAGTTTTCATATCGATTTCTTTTAATAATTAGTTTCTGGTTTTTTAAATAAGATTGCAGTACCTGTCCATTCGTTACAAAAAATTTTCACTTTTTTATAACAAAAAAGGCAACCGATTTTCACCGGTTGCCTTTTTGCCTTTTGTGTTTATACGTCTACTTAGGATTTAAGACTTTATCTATTCTTGCTAAAGCATCATTTAAATGCGCTTTTAATAAAGTATCATTATATTTTGGCAATGCCCGTTTAATGTCTGCTTGTAAAATCTTAAGCTGCTCGCGAGCCATTGGCTTCACATCAGAAATATCGGCACCGGTTTGATTCATCAAAGCCTCTAACCGGTTAATATAAGTTCTTTGTAAACTTCTTCTATAGCTATCTATATTTGCGCCAGCAGTCAATTCTGTCCACACCGAATTTTTAAGATCGGTAAATAAATCTTGTATAGAATATGCTTTATTTCCATTTTTACGGGTGTTATCCAGTACTCGTGATAATCTGCCCTGTTCTATAATTCCAGCTAAAATATTGGCTTGCATAGCTGTTACAGAAGAAAACATTTGCCCATTATCTATTTTAGAAAGCTGTTTTTCATCTATCAACCAATTCGGTGTTTTAAAGGCTTCTTCTGCAATAAACTTCAAAGCGTTTTTTTGTTTGGCTTTTTCCACATGGGTAAACACACTACCTTCCTGATCGTAAGTTTTCGGATTCTCATAGATTCCACCAATACTGGTTCTGACATGTCCCATATAACGGTTAAACTGTACAATAACTTCCTGATACAGTTCAACCAAATCGCTGTAAGGCTGGCCTTCCTGATAGGTCCATTTCTCTATATTCGGCAGTATACGTTTTAAATTCGCGATGCCATATCGGGAAGCTTTAATGGCATCATCACCCAAATCTTCGGACTGCGACCTTGGGTCTGAGGCCAAACCCTGTCTTCCATAGAAATAAATAGGATCTTTCAATTGTGCTATGGTCCATTTATTCAGTCTTTTGGCTGTTTCCTCAACAGACTCATTCTCGTCAAACCAGGTATATCCCCATTTGATAGCCCATTTATCATAAGGTCCAATGCCCGGATACAACAGAACACCTCTGTCTCCCGGTTGCGCAATATAATTAAACCTGGCATAATCCATAATAGAAGGTGCGGTTCCACCCATTCTCTGAGTAAAACTGGCCGAACGTAACGAGTCGACCGGGTAGGCCGAACTGGATCCAAAATTATGTGCTAATCCCAGCGTATGCCCCACCTCGTGTGAAGATACAAAACGGATTAACTGCCCCATCACTTCGTCTTTAAACTTGGGCGCTCTGGCCTCTGGATTTACCGCAGCTGTCTGCACAAAAAACCAATTCCGCAATAAGTTCATCACATTATGATACCAACCAATATCAGATTCTATGATTTCTCCCGATCGCGGATCGGCCACGTGTGGACCATATGCATTTGGAATATTAGATGCAAAATACCTGATTACCGAATAACGGGAATCTTCCGGCGACCAGTCCGGATCATCAGTTGGTGCTTCCAGACAAGTTATGGCATTTTTAAAGCCAGCAGCTTCAAAAGCCGTATTCCAGTCTTTAACACCTTGTATTAAATAAGGTCGCCACTTTTTTGGTGTTGCCGGGTCCAGATAAAATACGATCTGTTTTTTAGGCTCTACCAGCTCGCCCCGTTTATACGCTTCCGGATCTTTAGGCTCCAGCCTCCATCTTCTTATATATCTGGTTTGTGCAGCTCTCTGCTGGTCTAAACCATAATCTGTCTGTCGCTGAGAAAAGAATCCAACCCGCTGATCGTATAACCGTGGTTTCATAGCTATTTTGGGCAAAAGCACCATAGATGTATTAAACTCTATGGTTAAAGAGCCTAAAGACTGGTCTCCCGGCGGCGCCGTTGCAATATAGGTCTTTACCGTTCTGGCTTCTATATTCAGCGGAAAAGACTTCACGGTATCAATATACGAACGGGATTCATCTATACGCTGTACTTTATAGCTTAATCGCTCTGCCTGAGGAAGGCCAATCGCAGCTATGTCTTTTGCAAAAAAATCATTTACCTCTATTACCCAGCTGCTCGAATCTTTTCCGTAAGCTTTAATATCAAAAGAGGCTAAAATAGGAGCAAGGTTAGAATTTCTTACCGACTCGTACATCTCAGAATCTTTACCGGCAACGTTGGTGTAAGAAGGTACCTTTATTAATATTTTCTTCCCTATCTTTTCCCAGATCCAAACCTGCGAGTTAACTTCTTCTCCACCATAAGTCCCATCTTTAGGAGGGGTTTTAGCATAGCGGGTAACACTCAGCATCTCACGTCCCAATAACGAATCGGGAATTTCATAATAGAATTTGTCATCCAGTGAATAGACGTTGAACAAACCACTATCTCTTTTAGCATTGGATTTTATCACTTCGGAAAAAGCTTTTAAAGCACCTGGCTTAGGCTGTGGTTTCTGGAGGACAATAGGTGTCGCATTTTTAGTTGCTTTCTTTTTAGATTTGCAAGACGATATCGCTATCAACGATACCATACAAGCGAAAGCTATTTTCGGAAAGAGTTTATTCATACACTATTTAATAAATGCCCAATATAATTATTCTGGAATAATTATATCTTTTTCTCTAACCTGATCTCAGTTTTGTGTATGCGATTGTTACGTTTAACTGTAATGGGTATACGTTTCCCATTGCCTGACCGTAATATCTGGTAAATTTCATCTAACCTCAACACCGATGCTGACTTAGAATCTAAACTGAAAAGAATATCTCCTTCCTGTAAATCTTCATGGCTTCCATTGCCGGTAATCTTGCTGATTTTGTATTGGTTGTATTTCTCTCCGGTTGCTACAATCTCTATATCACTCATATTGTATTCTACCTCCGGAAGTTCTTTAAAATAAGGCGATAGGGCTATATATCCACGTTTATAATCATAAACTACATCATAATACTGTAGGAACTGACTCCCCAGACTTCCGTTTCTGGCTACAGACCGACTCACTTTCTCTCCTACATCTTCAAAAACAGGAAACGAAGTCAGTAAATTACGAATCGACAACTGCTGAATTTTAAGTTCCTTAATCCTGCCAAAATACCCCCTTATACGGCCTTCTAATCCCATGCCCAGATAACCACTAATGGTAGAGTCGGGAAGGGGAAAACTGTTATTTTCCCAGGTCTCTAAAGCCAGTGTATGTTCACCGCCTGAGTCGATAAGCAATTTTAACGGATAGGTTTTTCCTTCATGGGTTAATATATTAACGCTGCAATATGGCCTTCGCTTTTCTAAAGATATCGGTATACGGATATTTCTTTTTTTAGACAATTCATAGTGCTTATCACTACAAATCATATAACCATACTGAATAGAAGTTTTAACAGTAAAACTGTTAAAAAAATCGAACCCTATTAAACCGTGAATGGGCATTCCGGCATATGCAGATAAGTTAGTCTGCTGATCCTGGAGAATAACTGCGCCCAATCTTTTTGCTTCTATCTTACCTATTTTTACATGTATACCTGGTGTAACAAAAGCCACAAGCTCCTTTTGCTCTCCCAAACCACCTATTTCTATCCTACGAATATAATCCAGATTCAACGAATCTTTTAAAGAAGCGTCTGTGATCAGCATCAGGTCCACTCCAGAATCCAATACAAAATTAAAGGGCCCCTTTTTATTTAAATAAGTTTGTAAAATGATTAAACTTCCCGATTTTATAAGAGGAAGTCTCACTCTCTTTTTCCCTTCAGGTAATGAAAATGCATCTTCAGGCTGAGCGTTGCTTGCTTGAACGTTCAGAAGAAAAAATAACACAGTCAATATCTTAAACAGGAAAGTCATCGTTATTAGTACAACAATTTATCAACTTCTGTGTTGATTTTAAATATTTATTGTTTTTAACTAAGATTTAGCTGAATTTTGCGTAATCAGAACATACTATTTCTCCTATGAACAAATTCCTGAGCCTCTTTTTATTGGCTTCTTTAATGTTTAATCCCTGCTTTTCGCAGAAAAAGAAAAAACAATCCGGGGTAAATCCTCTTGCTCAAAAATTTACTGAAACCGAGAATAGTTACCTAACGGGCTTTGTACTTAAAGATATGCAAAGTGGAAGTATGGTTTATGAACATAATGCCAACAAAAACTTTGTTTTAGGATCCAATACAAAAATATTTACTCTACTGGGAGGGCTACATATCCTGAAGGATTCTATTGCATCATTTCAGTATGTAATCAAAGCTGATTCCCTCATTATTTGGCCAATGGGCGACCCAACCTTTTTGCATAGCGAATTCAGCAAACAACCGGCATTTGATTTTCTTAAAGAAACCAGCAAGCACATTTATCTTGCACATGGCCGTTATAAAGGCGGAAAGTTCGGAGAAAAATGGGCCTGGGATAATTACGACAGAGACATTCAGACAGAAATAACTGATTTCCCGATTTATGGAAATGTGGTTTCTTATAAAATACTGCCAAATGGAAAAAGCAATATCTGTCCCGATTTAGCAACAATGTATTTTGCGGAAAACACCACTTCCAATGGAGCTAAAAGAATAAGCAGGCTTGCGGAAAACAATAATTTAAGAATACCCGCAAACCTTCAATCGGGTTATTTCCAGAAAATCCCTTTAACACTCGACCCATCATTACAGGCAGGTTTACTAACCGACACACTTTTAGCGGCCGGACATTCCACAACTTCTGTAGTAGCAATTCAAAAAGCAAACATCCCTGCTAAATATTCGGTTAAATACAATGCTAAAACTTTGAATGTATATAAAGCTTTGCTAAAAAATAACGAAAGCTTGTTTGGCGAACAGCTCCTGCTTAATTATTGTGCAAGTTTAAATAAACCACTCTCAACCGAAGCAGGAATTCAGGAGTCTTTAAAGTACTTTACTTTTCCAAAAGAAAACTTATCGTGGAAAGATGGCAGTGGTCTTTCTCCGTTAAATATGAGCACACCAAATACTATTGTTGCGGCGCTTGAACAGATAAATACAAAAGTCAACAATCCGGATCTTATGTTTAAGATATTCGGAGGAAACAAAACAGATAATATATATGCTCAACAAGGAGGTCTGGAAAACACCTATAATACCAGCGGATATATTATTGGCAAATCTGGTAAAAAATATGTTTTCTCTTTTTTAAACAACAATGTGAATAATCCGGGGGAAACTAAAGTTTATGTAAATAATCTTTTGAAGTTTATTCAGGAAAATTATTAATAATCTAAACCGGTTAGAGCGCTGTTCGTCAATTTAGATTAACCCATATGCGCCATTCTTCTCTCGCTTTGGACGAGAGAAGCAACCCACAAGAAAAGTGTTACTTTTATAATGGGATGCTTCGTTACACTCAGCAAGACGAATGATGAAGGTTTCCGCCTAAAATGACGTCTATGCAAATGCTTTCGAGAAGGAGAAATAGCTTAATTTTACATTTCGCAGCAAAAAACAAATGATATGAATTTAGAAAATAAAGTGGCCTACATTACCGGAGGCACTAAGGGAATTGGCCTCGGCATTGCCAAATCATTAATAAATGCCGGTTTAAAAGTTGCTATATCTGGTAGAAAAGCATTAGATACTGAAAAATTAAAAGCTGAACTGGGAAGCGATGTTTTGATTATCGCTTCTGATGTTCGGAATTTCGAAGATGAACAAAAGGCTGTAGAACAGATTGTAAGTAAATTTGGTAAACTGGATGTTGTAATTGCTAATGCGGGACTGGGTAAATTTGCTCCAATTGATGAATTAAGTCTGGAAGATTGGAATGCCATGATTGACACCAACCTAACGGGCGTTTTCCATACTTTGAAAGCAAGTGTAGCACAACTGAAAGCAAACAAAGGTCATTACATTTCCATTGCAAGTCTGGCCGGCACCAATTTTTTTGCAGGTGGTGCGGCATATAATGCTTCTAAATTTGGGGTTGTTGGGTTTACACAGGCCGCCATGTTGGATTTACGTGATTATGATGTAAAAACAACCACCATTATGCCTGGTTCTGTAACTTCTCATTTCAATGAGCATGTGCCAAACGACGCTGACGGCTGGAAAATACAACCTGAAGATATTGGACAAATAGTGGTCGATTTATTGAAACTCAATCCAAATGTACTTCCATCTAAAATTGAAGTTCGTCCAACTAAAACAAAATAGCATTTTGCTCACATAAGGTGTTCGCCGATTGCGATGCTGCTTTACAATCCGGAATGAGGGTGCCAAAAAAGGTTCATGGGAAAAGGCTCTCTCTAGAGTACTTAGGAAAGAGAGACCTGCCTGTTGACAGACAAGTCTCCTCCTAATTTGTCGAAGTGATAATGTTTTTTTGTCTTTTTAGATATCCCTCTCAGAATATCGGGATCGCATATAGATCAAGTTAAAAGTCCCGCCCCTTGGTACAATGTTTCTGCTATGAAACACCATTTCTTAAATTTTGCATTTCCAACTCACCCTACCGTCCGACAGCCAGGCTCGGGAAGAGGGGATTCATATCGACGGCAGGAGATATCTCCGCAGTGAGCAATACTGACAACAGCTAAGTAATTTCCTCTGTTATCTTTATCTCCTTTCGATACTCAATACCTGCTACTTGATACTCAATACCTGCTACTTGATACTCAATACCACCTATTTTCAAAATTTCT
>NZ_JBEBVH010000208.1:0-7162 GCF_040392825.1 Pseudopedobacter sp. | reverse complement strand
ATATGCAATGCCCTTATCGGCTCTTTCTCAAAGTCATAGTACACATGCTTCATTCCCATTGGTCCCGTTGTCTCCGGCTTTTGCGTTTTAGTTCCTATTGCCGAAATGCCATTCATAAAAGAGATATCTCCTTTAGGGAATGTAGGTTCCATATTTTTCCAATCTGTATCTTTCTGTTCTTTTGGTGTATACAACCTTAAAAACACATCTTCCCTGTCAGTAAACACCTTAAAACTTTGGTCTTTACCAATAAATTTCGTCCAGTACATATTAGAATGATAACCTTTAAACTCCGGATACTTGAAAGGAATTTCTCCCGTAGCGGTATCATTATAATCTTTTTTCCAAACACCAAACTGGTTACCTTTCATTCTGTTCTTCCAAACCCGATAAGGTCCCATCCCCATGTATTCAACACCTTTAATCTGATCTTCCGGGAAATCAAAATTCACGCCCACGAAACGCGTAAAATAAGCTTCAGGAAAATACTGCACATGCATTTTCAACTGCCCCGATGATAAAATCTCCCATCTTAAAGTATTGTAGCTTTCTTTTCTATCAAAAGTTGATGCGATAACTACTTTCCCTTCTTCGCGACTGAGTTTAAAGTTTTTATAATTATTAACTGCTTCCTGTAAAACGGGTCCGTTTTTGAAAGGGATAACTCCTTTGGCATTCTGAACCTGCTCTAATAAACCTGTTGTTTTGTTAATTTGGTAAGTAATACCATTTGCTTTTACTACAAATGAGTTGGCAGTTTCCTGAACATCAATATTTTGCAGTCCGTTTTCTTTGATTAAAGTCTTTGCAACTTTATTTGGCAAAGAGATTGGGAAACTCCAGGTGAATAGTTCTTGCTGATTAACATCTTTCGCGGTGATATACAATACATCAAAATCTGTCCATCCCTGCGGAAGATTAGCTTTCAAAACTCCTTTGTCTCCTGCTTTGATGTTCGGTGCAGTAATACTCGCCTTTTTAGATTCCTTAACCTCATTATAATTACCCAATTTTTTCAGTTCGTAACTGAAGGTGCACTGATTGGTATTGGTAAAAGAATACCTGTTTTCAATATTGAACGAACCATCAAAACCTTTGGTCATTTCTCTTTTTTCGAAGAAAATCGGACTCCAAACTTCTTTAATGGTAAAAAAGCTTCCTTCTTTTTCATAATACGGACCAACTATTCCATCCGGACCGTGATTTCCGTCAGTGTCTATTATTCCGTTTTTATCCGTCCTAACCACACCCTGATCCTGAAAATCCCATAAGAAACCACCGGCAGCAAGCGGATTAGCCAACATCGCTTTCCAGTAATCTTCCAAACCTGCACCATGGCCTCCGTCAAACATTCCATGTAAGAATTCTGTAGGCATTACAATATTATGTCCATGATCGTAAGTGCCAATTCCATAATTGTACTCGCGATAATGTGTAGTTTCAAAACCTCCGTAAACTGCCCAAGGGTAAATTAATGGACGTTTTTGAATATCCTGTTCAAAGAAAATATGATCCAGTTCAGCATTATGTCCACCCTCATTTCCGTTGGCCCAGAAAATAATAGACGGATTATTTTCAGAAACCACCATCATTTCTTTCAATAATTTAGAACCGGTAGGTGTATCATAGTTTCCATGCCACCCCCCCAACTCATTCATCACATATAATCCCAGGGAATCACAAACTGCCAGGAAATGATTATCCGGCGGATAATGCGCCATACGAACAGCGTTCATATTCATTTCCTTCATCAGCTTCACATCGCCAATGCTAATTTCCTTACTGGTTGTTCTTCCAGATTCGGGATGAAAAGAATGGCGGTTTACTCCTTTGAATTTGATCTTAACTCCATTGATATAAACTCCGTCACGCTCTTTAACTTCTACTGTTCTGAAACCAAACTTTTGCTCTAACTGGTGCTGAACTTTTCCATTTTTTAACAATGTAAATTGTGCTTTATATAAATTCGGAAATTCCGCAGACCAAAGCTTAGGGTTCGCGAAGCTGGCATTTAACCAATTTTCTTTTGCTGAAATTTTGGTTTTTAAACGCTTTCCGAATTTCTTACCCTGAGCATCGAAAAGCTGAACAGCGACTTCGTTTGCATCACCTGCAGTTAGTATTTTAGATCTGAAAGATCCATCCGCCTTAGCATCTAAAGAAACTCTTTCTATATGATTCTGAGGCAAACCTTCCAGATAAACAGGTCTGAATATTCCACCAAAAATCCAGAAGTCACCTTCTCTTTCCGCCGCGTTTACCGATTTATTTGCCGAATGCTTAGCTACTTTTACTTCCAATAAGTTTTCTTCACCAAACTTAATCAGCTTAGAAATATCATATTTAAACACATAAAATGCACCCTGGTGAATCTCTCCGGCCAATTTACCGTTAATCTTCACTTCGGTATCAGTCATCGATCCTTCAAAAACAATGTTTACAACCTTATCTTTCCAATCATCGGCAACTTTAAACTTATATTTATAAAGCCCTTCTTCTTTCCCTTTATTAGCCTCTTTATTGAAACCGTAATTGTATTTTCCAAAGCCTTTAAGCTCCCAGTTTGACGGAACCGGAATCTGCGTCCATTTTCCTGCATTCATGCCTTCGGTTACATGGAAATCCCACAAAACACCGTCATCCTTTCCCTTTCCGGAAAGATATTGCGTCTCTGTCGTCTGAGCAGAAACCTGCAATCCGGTAGTTCCTAAAAAAAGTAAGGATAGAGCTATTTTCGCGTTCAACTTCATGATATCTAAAGGCTATTTCAGTTTAATATGATCTAATGGATTATTCGTTCTAAAAGGTGCCGCTGGTAGACCTCCTGCGTTAAAAAGATTAGGTTGTGCTGCTTCATCCCAGGCAAATCTAACCTGTTGGATTTGCTGTACCTTATCGCTTTTAAGTACAACCGTATTATTTTCTATTGTAGCCGTAGCCGGATAAAAAGTAAGGTCGCTTCCTGCAACTTCAAATGCATCCAGAGGTTTTCCGTCTATACTTTTTAAACCTGTTGCATACTTAAACTTCACTACAGCTTTATTGCCCGCATATTTAACCGATGCCATTTCCGGTCCATCGGCAACTATGTTTTTGCCATAAGCATATTTCAAGGCTTTCAATGTATGTCTTCTTCCTATTTCCCACTTATAATTAGGATGAATATCATTCACATTATCCACCAAATCAGTGGTTATAATCCTTGCAGTATAAGGTAATTGCAAAACAAGATCCTGTGCCTCTCTAAATTCGGGCAAAATAGTCCTTGGCATTCTTACCTGTCCTTTTTCATCCAGAGAATAATGAAAAGGCGCTATTTCTGTAAAATAAAACGGCATTTTAGGATTACCCCAGCTATTTCTCCAATTCTCTATCAGCGCTTTCATTTTATAGCTGTAGCTGATAGTCTCTTTCAAAAATACATTGGTTTCACCCTGATACCAGATAAAACCTTTTATAGTATATGGCGCCAGAGGTTCTATCATCAAATGATAAAACTTCCCAGGATCGCCTTCTTTCTTTTTGTCTTTTAAATAAGATGATTTATCCCAGTATGCTGCAGAAAACCAGGGCTCTATTCTACTTCCACTAACAGCCGAAGAAATAACGCCGACAGGAACGCCTAACTCTTGCTGCAGGTTCTTGGCAAAGAAATATGCCGGGGCAGAAAATTGGCGTAATGCAGAATCCTTAGCAACAGCCCAACCTTCGTATTTTCCGTCTGGTTTAGATAAGAATTTTCTCCTTACCAGAAACACCCTGATATTAGGATTATTAGCCTCTGCAACTGCATTCTTAGGAAAATAATTCCCTTTCAAGGGAGCTTTTTCCTTTTCTATTTTACGCATTTTGTATTCCATGTTCGATTGCCCCGAGCACAACCAAACTTCACCTATTAATACGTCTTTTAATTCTATTACATTATTAGCCCTGATAGTAAGCGTTTGCCCGATAGCATTAGCTTTCATAGCTTTCAGCTCAACTTTCCAATTACCTTTTTCGTCTGCTTTGGTTTGCTTACGCTGATTTTGAAATTCTACCGTAACCTGTTCGCCCGCATTGGCAGAACCGAAAATTGCCACAGGCTGGTTTCTTTGCAAAACCATGTGATTGGCAAAAATATTCGGCAGCACAACATCTGCTTTTGCGGAAAAGCTTGCTCCTATTATAGTTAGATATGTAATGAAGCGCTTCATCTATTTCAATCTCTCTGCTTTTAGTGAAGAAATACGATATACAGCTTCTTTTACTGCCACACCAGGATTTTTCACATCAAAGTCCTGATCCGTTGGCGTATCTGCATCCGGAAATCTTCTTACGTCTCCGGTTCTGAAAGAAACTTTGCTGATATTACTCACTGGCTGAAAGAACAATTTCGTCCCTTTATCTGCCCCGTTGATAGCAACCTGATAAGAACGTGTAGTAACATCTACGGTAAACACGAAATGGTAAGTCTGTCCCGCTTCGTATTTCGATAAAGAAGCATTCCTGTAACCTGCCTTATTCTTAATTATACCATCATTATCAAAAATGATTCTTGATGCAGCCAGCCCCATATCATTTACAAACTCTATTTGCAAAGAACCATTATCATTTTGCTGAGGTGTAACGGTAAACTCAATTTTTGCTTTTTTAGAAGCTTCAATTACCCTGTCCGCTTTGGCATAGTCGTAAGGATCTTTGTCTCTCAAAACCAAAGCATTTCCTTCTACCTTTGCACTTGCCCATAAAGGACTGTAAATATTCCAGCTGTTATAAGCCTGATTGGGGTTTTGTGCAAAATCATCATTAACCACTCCGCTTACAGTTGACTTTACCGGAACCGGAACTTTAGCCACCCACATATCCTCTTTGTTCATGCTGTAAGTGAGCCACATGTTTTTATCCGGAACAACACCATTTCCTTCCAGGATACCGCGAACGTATTGCGGACCGTAAGATTTATAATTTCCGCCATAGCGCATGGTGGTAATCTCTCCGTTTACCAGTAGTAAGTCGGTATAAGCTAAACCATCATTACTGGTTGAAACTGCTAATGGCCATCTGAATTCTGATGGATTATAAACGGTAGCAAAACGACCATCAGAAGTTTTCTGTCCCCAAATTTTCGCATTGCTGTTTACAAATCCGGGGGCTCTTAAAGGTGAGTATTCCCAACTTTCCCCATTGTCTTTGCTAATGGATGTCAAAGCATGTTTCCATAAACCAACCACTCTCCCATCATTCAAATGATAATAGGCAAATGCTTTCACTGGGCGTTTGAATGGCACTAATGGGTCGTTTCTATCTGCTTCCTCTACCCATTGCTGCATCATTAAAGGCTGAGCCATTAATTCATTACAAGCCTGTACAAAACCCTTGTCTTTACTTTTAGTATAAAAAGGATATTTTGCTAGTTTTTGATTGAACGAAGAATTGAATCTGATGAAATAGATTGGTCCAAAAGTTCCATCTTTTTTTATTTCTCTGACTACTCTGCCAATACCATTTCCATCATTTGGATCATCTTTCGCGTCTAAAGCCACTCCATAATATCCAATGGTTAATAGCTTACCATTTTTAGCACTATAAAATCCCATTCTCTGATGCATAATGGCATAGAGGTCTTTACCTGCTTTGTCTGTGCGGTCTGGTTTGGTAAAACCTTCCGGTACCAGATAAGGAGGAAAAAGTTCGATCGGATTAGACCAACTATATCCGTCCTTAGAAGTCTGCAACAACGTTTTTCCTTCTGCCACGTGTTCTCCAACCGGATTACTTAAAAATTGTTGATAATAGGTATTGTTCCAATAAGCTAAAAATGGTTGGTGATTATAGGTAAAACCGTGACCGCCTGCCAATTCCGGAAATTCTCTGTTTGCTCTGAAAGTTTGAATATTATGCGTACCAACTGCAGGTGTTAATTGTCCGTGATGATAATCTACATTAGACAATGTTTTCCCTACATATTTAATGGTATCCTGCGCTATTGCCTGTTGCATGAATGCAACTACCGATACGCTTAATAATACTGATTTGATCTTCATATATTATTTCTTACTAGCTTCGTATTGAAGCATTTTTAATCTTATCATCAGATTGCTTCTTCGTTCCTCCTCGCAATGACGGAAACAAGAGCCTCATTGCGAGCCTGCGAAGCCTGCCTCGACGGCAGTCAGGCAATCTCTCTCTACTTTATTTCTTGCTTTAACAAATTCCTTAAGTCCTTTTTTGACGCTTTAAAAATCGTTCCGTGTTTATGTCCTTCGGGAACAGAAATCCTGTCGTTTATCTTTTTGAAAGTTTTACAATCTGTTGTAGCTACCGCTTCGTAACTTTTACTTCCATAAGAATCAAAATAAATTAACCACTGATCCTTCACTTTTACCACACTCGGACCTTCCGTTAAATAAGCAGAGAATGGTTTTGACACATTTAGAAATGGTCCCAGCGGATTGTCAGCGAAAGCGACCTTAAGGTTACGGTTTGGCCTGGTATTATCTTTCAGTACCAAAACATAATCCTTTTGAGCTTTTTTCACAATAACAGCATCGATAATACTGAACCCAGGATCACTGAATAATTTAGTTGGCGTAAAAGTTTCGAAGTCTTTGGTTGTTGTATAGTACATCCTGTGGTTATTGTCCTCGGCCTCTACACCTTTCGCAAATCGGTAAGGAATAGTAGACGCCCAGATAATGATGAACCTGTCTTCAACATCATCATAAAACAATTCGGGAGCCCAAACATTTACCGTTTTAGCTTCGTGTTCCATCACCGGAACAATCTTTTTATTTTCCCAATGAATCAAATCTTTGGAACTCGCATAACCTATCCCTTCATTACCTTTCCAACCAATGGTCCAAACCAAATGATAAACGCCTTGCTTATCTCTCAGCATAGATGGGTCACGCATAATTTTTTGAGTTCCCAACTCCGGTTTCAGATAAATTCCGTTCACCGAATTCCAATGATATCCATCCTTACTATACAAATATCTTAAGCCTTCATTTGCGGGTTCGTGAAAAGATGTAAACATATAAACATCTTTTTGGCATGAAGTGAAGAGGATAAGAAGGAATAAAAAACCAAGCTTAGAAATACTACTAAAAAAACGATGATTTTTCACCATTTCTAATCGGGTAAATCCTATAGCCCTCACCCTTAGTCCCTCTCCCACAGG
>NZ_JBEBVH010000207.1:0-7203 GCF_040392825.1 Pseudopedobacter sp. | reverse complement strand
AGCAACTTCTGCAGAATAAACTTTACTTTATTTTGAAACAACAAAAAAGGAGAACTTACTGGTTCTCCTTTTTTGTTTCTGCTTATATTTCTATAAACAGATTTTCTTTTTGCTTTCTTACTTTTTTGTAATGTTGGTATTCATCTTCCGATGACCTGTGACCTACTGCTGCAATTACAACAGACGTTAGATTTTGATTCTTTAGATTTAATATTTCATCAAATTTAGACGAATCGAAACCTTCCATTGGACTTGTATCTAAACCCAAAAGTGCTGCGGTTTCCAATAGAACCCCTAAAGCAATGTATGCTTGTTTACTATTCCAAACCTTTAATTCCTCTGTATTTCTGGAGCTAACAACGCTTTTCATCAGAGCAACAAAGGCATCGATATCTTCCAGATTTACACCCCTTGTTTCTACTATATTTTGCGCATATTCATCTATGTGGGAGGCATCAAAATTATTATATGTTGTAAAAACAAACAAATGAGAAGCATCTGTAATTTGTGGTTGTCCGTAACCAGCAGCTTTCAATTTTTCTCTAATCTCTGGATTAGTAATTACCAGAACCTTATATGGTTGGATTCCGTAAGAGCTTGGACTTAACTGGATAGCTTGTAATAAGCCATTCAACTCTTCTTTTGTCAATTTTTTTGATACGTCATATTTTTTTGTGGCGTATCTCCAATTCAGTTTATTTAAAATTTCTTGATGTATCATGAGAATAAATTTTTAACAAAAATAGATGTTTAAACATCTATTTTATAAATAGTATTTATTTTTTACAATGACTTGATAATAAGCATAGAGAAGTTTGGAGCCGTTTTTGCTTATAGAATGGCACACTTCATTAACATTCATCTATATATGTGCAAGACAATTATTATTTCAAACAGATTACCTATTAAAATTACAGAAGAAGATGGAAAATTGGTTTTAACAGATAGCGAAGGAGGACTAGCCACCGGATTGGGATCTATTTATAAGCAAGACAACAATATTTGGATCGGGTGGCCTGGCTTAGATGTCAGGAGTGACCACAAGAAGCAAGAAATTAAGACTTCTCTACAAAAGGAAAACCTGTATCCTGTTTTTTTAAACGAAGAAGAGATTCAGAATTATTATGAAGGATTTTCAAATGAAGTGCTTTGGCCTACATTTCACTACATGGCCACATATGCGCAATTTGAGCAAAAATATTGGGATTATTATAGAGCTGTAAATGAGAAGTTCAAAGATGCAATTATCGAAAATATTAAACCAGGAGATACTGTCTGGATTCATGATTATCAACTTTTACTACTTCCAAAGCTGATTAGAGATGAAATACAAGATGTATCTATAGGCTTTTTTTAGCATATCACCTTCACTTCTTTCGATATTTTTAGATTAATTCCATGGAGAGATGAGATTTTAAGAGGAATGCTTGGAGCCGACTTATTGGGATTCCATACCTATGACGATGTGAGACATTTTATTAGTTCTTGTAACAGGTTACTACACGTTCAGGGAACGGCAAACAAATTATTAAAAAAAGGAAGAGAAGTTGTTATAGATGCTTTTCCTATGGGAATAGACGCTAAAAAGTATAAAACACTTACAAAATGCCCTATCGTAGAAAAATATTATCAGGAATACGTAGAAACTTTTGAAGGATTAAAGGTTATTTTATCTATAGACAGATTGGATTATAGCAAAGGAATTGTACAGAGGATAGAGGCTTTGGAAATGATTCTTACCAGACATCCAGAATATATTGGAAAAATTTCTCTGTACATGATTGTTGTACCTTCACGGGATACTATTCCGCAATACCGAGAGCTTAGAGATGAAATAGATAAACTTGTTGGTAGTATAAATGCTCGGTTTAGAACACATAACTGGCATCCTATCCAGTATTTCTACAGATCATTTCCTATAGAGGCTCTGTCTGCTATTTATTCCAGATCAGACATTTGTTTGGTAACGCCTATGCGAGATGGAATGAATTTGGTTAGCAAGGAATATATCGCGAGTAGAAAAAGGAAAGATGGCGTACTTATTCTAAGTGAAATGGCAGGATCTTCGAAAGAACTTGCCGAAGCTTTAATTATCAATCCGAATAATATCGGAGAAATTTACAGGGCTATATTACAGGCGTTACAAATGTCTGAGGAAGAACAAATGCAGAGAATGACTGCATTAAGCAATACAGTTGAAAAGTTTGACATTTATCATTGGGTAAAAATATTTATGAACCAGCTTAAACAGATAAAATTGGAGCAGAAGCAAAACGAGACTAGGATAATTAATCAACATACATTAAACAAAATATCAGAGAAAAAGAAAGTAGCGGAAAACAGGTTATTTATATTGGATTATGACGGGACGTTGGTTGGTTTTAAAGCAGAAATAGATAAAGCATCTCCAGATGAGGAATTATATTCCCTTCTAAATAAACTGATCGCCGACGGAAGAAATACAGTCGTTATAATCAGTGGAAGGAAAAAGGAAACTTTGGAAAAATGGTTCGGTCATTTATCATTAGACTTAATTGCCGAACATGGTGCGTGGACAAAAGATAAGGAAGAAGGAGTTTGGGAACAGAGTATTCCTGGATTATCCAATCTTTGGAAGGAAATTGTAAGACCAATGTTAGACTCCTATTCCGATAGAACACCGGGTTCTTTTATAGAGGAAAAAAATTTCTCCTTAGCCTGGCATTATCGAAAAGTAGATGTTGAACTAGGAAAATTAAGAGCTGCGGAATTAGAAAATAATCTAAGTTATTTAACCAGAGAAACCGGATTGCAAATTTTGCCGGGAAATAAGGTTCTGGAAGTAAAAAGTGCAGATATTAATAAGGGAAAAGCAACATTAGCGTATCTGGCAAATAAAAACTTCGATTTTATATTGGCAATAGGCGATGACAATACAGATGAGGATATTTTTACGAGTTTACCTGCTCCTGCAATTACGGTAAAAGTTGGATCTAAATTTACTTCGGCTAATTATTATCTGAAAAATGTTGAGGAAGCCAGAACATTACTTGATAATTTATCAGAATAATACCTTTCTACCAACAAAAAAGACGCAAAATAAATTGCGTCTTTTTTGTTAAATGAATTTTAGAAATTATAAATATAAAGGTCTGTTAAGCTTAATAGAAATTCTATGAGCGGCATTCATTAATCCCACGTGGCTGTATGCCTGAGGAAAATTACCCCATTGGCTTCCCGTAGATTCATCAATATCCTCACTGAATAGTTTTAGATGATTAAAGTAGGTCATTAATTTTTCGAATTGTTCAATTGCGTCGTCAATACGTCCTACACAAGCTAAAGCCTCCACATACCAGAATGCACAAATCAGGAAAGTTGATTTTGGTTTTCCAAAATCATCTGCATGCAAATATCTGTAAAATAACCCGTTTGGTGTTTTTAGCTCTTTTTCTAAAGCTATTAGATGCTTTTTGGCTCTTTCTGAATTTGGGTCTAAATAATTCATCATAATAAGCTGTAATGTACTGGCATCTAAATGAGGGCTTCCCACAGCATGTGTGTAAACCTCTCTAACAGGGTCGTAACAGTTTTCTATATGTGTTGCGGCTCTTTTCATTAATGAAATGGCTCGTTCTTCCAGTTCGGTATTGTTAATTGTTCGGGCAATTTTTGCGGCAGCGTTACAACCAGCCCATTGGAATAGATTACTGTAACAATGTATATAAGCCTGGTTTCTAAATTCCCATATGCCTGCATCTGTTTCGTCTATAGTACGCTCTATTTTTCCCAAAGCAAACTCAACAAGTTGAGCAGAATCTTTTCTTTCCGAAAAAATAAAACGATGATCGCAATAAAGCGGGAGTAAGGAAATTAATGCTTGTCCGTATATATCATTTTGAATATGTTCATAGGCCTGATTGCCAATTCTAACCGGAGAATTTCCCAGATATCCCAGAAGGTGATCCGCAATTTTTTCTGTTAGGTTATCAGCTCTGGTAATACTGTAAAGAGGATGATAGCGCCAGCCATGATCAAAAGAGATATTAGTAACATAATCAAAGTAATGCTCTGTTTCTTCAAAATGACCAATGTAATTTAAGGCACTAATTACATAATAGGTATCCCGAAGCCAGCAATATCTGTAATCCCAGTTTCTACCACTCCCCGGGTGTTCGGGCAAACTGGTCGTACTGGCGGCAATAATTGCTCCGGTATCTTCAAATTGGTGGATCTTTAATGCCAATGCAGAACGAATAACATATTCCTGATAAAATTCTCCTATCGACGAATGTTTAATCCATGTTCTCCAGTAGAATTTTGTTTTACTAAGAAAGCTTTCACAAGTGGTTTCTATTGGAGCTTCCAAAGGTTTTCCGTAGGTAAAGACCAAATATTTTGTAGTGTCTAACACGAAATAGCTTTCTTCCAAAATATAAGATAGAGATACGTTACTGGACAAACGTATTTTTTCATCTGCCCCTATGTATTCAATATGATTGCTTCCTCTTTGTTTTTCTAATTTTACTTTACCATAATCGTATACAGGATTGCATTTTATTTTAATTCTGGGAAAACCTTCCAAAGGCTCTATTTTTCTAACCAGCATTAGCGGTTTAAAAAATCTTTCAAATTGCTGGAAACGAGGAGCGAAATCTGTAACTCTATATTTCCCTTGCTTGGTAGTTATTTCTGTACAAAGAATATTGGTGTTTTCTAGATAGAACTGATTGCTTACATATTTATGCGAAGGAAGAATAGAAAATTCCCCGCCTTTTTCTGTATCGAGTAAGGAACCAAATACAAATGAACTGTCAAACTGAGGCCAACAGAGCCATGAAATATCCGTGTTTTGATGTACGTGAGCGATGTAAGAGCAGTTTCCGATTATCCCTGTTGGATAGATGTGTCTTTCCATAAATTGTTTTTAATAATAAACAGTTAACCTATCTACTATAAAAACATGACACAGGAAATAGTTTTAATAAAAATGAATTTACAAATTCTAGCCCTATTCCCGAGCCTTTTCCTCTCGCCTTTTCTGGCGCCTTTCGCGTCTTAATTCCTTGGCAGATTTCTCTGCTGTATCTTTTTTACCACCAAAAATTTCCTTGAGCTTAAGAGATGCTTCTGTAACAGAATCTCTCTTAATATTGAAGAATTTAAAAATATCTTCTTCTGAATCCTCATTTAAACTATCGGTGCTTAAAGTATCTGTAGGGGCAATTTGCTGTCTCAGGCTTTCACGTAATCTAACGCCATAAAACCCATATGCACTGGAATCTCGTTGTACATAGCCTTTTATCGCCATCAATTTTCCAATAAGATTAAAATAGCCATGTAAATAAGGTTTTAGGGAACCGTCACTTTGCCATGCATATAGTGATGATTTAGGTTTAGGCACAATACTGGCCAGATAAATGCTTTCGCCTACCGAAAGATCTGCAGGATGCTTTGCAAAATAGTAATTTGCAGCTTCTTTAATTCCATAAACATTTCTTCCCCACTCTATAATGTTCAGATAAACTTCAAACATTCTTGATTTTGTACTTAGCTTTTGGTTTTCTATCAACCAGACGATCAGCATTTCCTCTACCTTTCTGGCTATAGTTTTATTTCGGTTAAGAAAGATATTTTTGACCAATTGCATAGAAATAGTACTTCCACCCCGTTTAAAGGATTTTGCTTTAAAATTTGTAACTATAGACTGCTTAATGGATTTCTCGACAAAACCTTTATGAGAGAAGAAAGAAGGGTCTTCTGCAGTTAATAAAGCATTTTTGAGGTTAGGCGAAATGTCATTTAGGCGAACAAAATTCGGGTTGGCATCCGAAACTAAAATATCTCTTACCGGTTTTCCTCGTTCATATGGCGTATAAACAAAAGGCCCGTTTATCTTTTGCAGATTAGTTTTTCCATATTGTATAATTCGGAAATCTTTACTTGGGCTTAAGGAAGAATTCAGAATAACACTATCCGGTAGGCTGGTGTCAAAATAAAAATCAAAATAATAACCAATATCTCCCGAGACTTTTAAACCTTCCAAAGATTCGAATAAACCAATTGGAAATGCATCTAAGATATATTGTGCTTTTTGTTGTGGTATGTTTAATTTTAACGCATAAGTTTTATGCGGTTTTTCCATAGTGATTTTCAGATACGGGTTAAATTTTGCCTGGCCCGCTTTTACAGTTGTCGTACTATCTATGGAAAAAAAATTCTTGCCGATAATAAATTTGGCATCTACACTGGCATCCGGAACTATAACATCATCTAAAGAAATCCTGGGGTGATTTATTAAAAGGTTTTTTATAGACCAATTTCCTTCTATATCTAAAACCTTTCCGTGTTTCTTTACACTTTTTAGAACAGTGCTAACGGTGTCAAAATTAAGTTTTAAGCCATATTTCTCTTCAAAAATAGGAAGCTCAACTTTATTTTTATCGGCAAAAAGCTTAAGGTCTATTCTTTCGTTTGAAGGATCTACAAAGCCATTAATATGCCAGACAGCCGCTTTATTGTTAATTTCTATTTTAGAAGTTAATTCCTTATCGACAATTTCGGCTAATGGCGTAAAAACACTTACATGAGATGTATCGCTGGTATAAGTAATTTTAAAGTTTTGAATTTTCATATCTTCAGGTATTTTATCCAATACCTGATGTACTAACCTGTTAGCCAAATCTGCAAAATCGACTTCGCCATTATTATCAGATTTTTTAGTAGAATCTCTCTTGAACAGGAAATCGTAATTACTGATACTGTCTTTCTTAGTTAAACTGATGATCCCATTGTTTAAATAAAATTCGGCAATTTTGATTTTACCAAAGATTAGTGGAAATAATTTTATTTTTATGGTTAGATCTTTGATTTTAGCTAGAGAATCTCTATCCTGTGGAACTACACTTACTCTCTTAAAATTGACTGCAGAAATACCACTAAAGCCATAATTTCCAAAATTTACATTTAAATTATATTTAGATTTAGCAAGGTCAACAGCTTTACTTACAGCTCTGTTTAGCAGAACTTCCCTTTTTAAAAAGGCATAGGTTCCCAGACAGATAAACAGACCCATAACTATACAAACGGCGATTACCGCTGGTTTTTTTAATTTTCTTAAACCCGTTTTGCTAAAAAATTTTCTCATAAAATATTGCCGAAAAGTATTATAAAACTTTTTAAATCAACCAATATATCTCAAAAACAAGACCTAAACGCAAATTT
>NZ_JBEBVH010000206.1:0-7269 GCF_040392825.1 Pseudopedobacter sp. | reverse complement strand
CTAAAAACACTTTTTACTTTTTACTTTTTACTTTTTACTTTTTACTTTTTTAAACTTCTATTTGACTTTCTTCTAACAAACTCTTCACTTTTACAGGCATTCCTGTTTTTAGCGATCGGTCCATAGCTTGCAATAACGCAAAAGTTCCTATACCTTCTTTCATATCAGGATAAGCAGTAAAACCTTGTTCTATACTATCCGCAAAATATTCGATATAGTTCTGATATTCTCCTGCGTGATGGCTTTGGCCTTCGAAACGGTAATAATATTTCAAAGTAGCATCTCCCCAGGTAATAATTTTGTCTTCACCAGTTTTATCTGTAACGGCATAACGCAATTCATGGTAATCTGCCTGACTTGCGCCTTCTGTACACCTTAAAATAGTGCTCATTCCGCTATCACGATAAGTTGGCTGTGTCGGGCTGGTATAAACGCCGCTTACACGAGCAATTCTTCCGTCTGTAGCTTTGAAAATAAAGTGCATAGTGTCTTCGTTCTTTAAGCCGCCAGCTTTTCCGTTTGAGCTTAACATTCCGTAACCCATTACCTCTTCGATATTTGGTAAATACCAACGGATAAAATCTACCGGATGGCTAAGTCCTCCATATAACCATTTAAAAGACACATCTAAAGCCCATGGCTTTTCTAAAAACCAACGGTGATCCGCATGGTAATGGGCCTCTATGGTGATTAAATCTCCAAGTATGCCTTCTTCAAAATCTTTACGCTGTCTTTTTGCCGGCTCGAAGAATCGTGAACTTTGCCCAACAAAAACCTTCTTTCCGGTCTTTTTAGCCAACTCTAATAATTCATTCGCATCTTTCAGGTTATCTATAAAAGGTTTGGTGCAGACAACATGCTTATCATGAAGCAAAGCTTGCTTAATATGCTGAGCATGTAAATGATCTGGTGTATAAATCGCTATGATATCAATTTCCTTATCATTTAACATTTCTTCATAACTTGTAGTATAAGAATGAAAATCAAATTCTTTAGCTCTCTGTTTACAAGTTTCTTCACTTAAATCGCACATGGTTTTCAATTGAACCTTTTTGCTATTTAAGACAGCGGAAATGGTACTTCTGCCCTCTCCTAATCCTAATATTCCTATTTTAAGCATTTTTATATTTTTTTTAACCCACAAGAGCACTATAATTTAGTACTTAGTATCAAGGCTGGTAGGCTAAAGCCTTTATATTAAAACCAAACTTTCAGCATTAACTCATTCGATAAACAACGAAAGAACAACATCAACCCTACCTTTCAGACTTAGTGAACCATCAATCATGGACCATGGACTATGGACAAACTTCAGTCCTCGGACTTCGGGCATCTCAATACGTTATTTAAAAAACACCCAGGTTTCATCTTTCTGTGTTCCTGGTATTCCTTCCTGATATTTTGCCATAATGGCGTTCCATTCTTTCACTTTTGGATTGTCCTTTTCTGTTAAAGGGTTCAACTCATCCAAAGTTTTTCCTTTCGGAATAGCGATAATCAGCATCAATTGTTTTCCGTTCCTAAACATGATTAAATGCTGAAAAGAAGCGTTACAAAAGCCTTGCGCAATCTCTGGCCATTCTTGATACTGCGTTTTATGATATTGCATATATTCTTTTTGCAGGGTTTTATCTGCTACCAAATTTGCTGTAAGAATGTAATACTCAAATTCTTTTACTGTTGAAGTATCTGCGCAATGACCTCTTTCGAAATGATAATAGGGATGATTATAAAACTTAATTCCTTTATTTTTAAAAGAAGTGGTTAAGGATGTTTTAACCGCCAAACTATCGTTACTTTGAGCAAAAATGATATAATGGTCTTTCCATCTTTTAATTACCGCATCTTTTAAATCAGCTTGTGCTGACGCCCAATTTTGCAAGCTATCGGTAAAGTGTTGCGTGGTATCCGTTGAAAGGATTTCCCACAATACCGGTTCGAATTGCTTGTGTGTTTTTTCCTTTTGTTTGGGTTGACAGGCTGTAAAAACCAGAAAAAGCGCAAACAAACAGATTTTTGAAGACACCAATAACATGTTATTCTGTTCCGGTTTTTCCTTAAAGTATCGGTACATTTTTTTTCTATCCTTCCCCTCATCCGCCCTTTGGGCACCTTCTCCCTCATGGAGAAGGAGAAAAACCCAATGTTTTGCTATAAAATACAGCTTCCTCAATTCGCTCTTCCATTTTCCCTCTCCTGTGGGAGAGGAATTAAGGGTGAGGGCTAAATTTATGTCAACACAAAAGGATTTTTTCGGAATCAGCCCCTTTTTACAATAAGGACGCCGTCCAAAAAGCAGTGCTTTTGTCAGGCTGAGCGGAGTTGAAGCCTCTATAGTGGTCGGGAGCACATTTCGATTCCCTGCCTGCCTCTCAACGTGACAGTTGAGTCTTTTCTGGCATCCACGACTTTCATTTACTCGATTAGTACTCATCGATATTATGGTTTATCGGTTTTAATACTCGCCTTATTTATCTCCCAATTTTTATCAGCAGCTGCTTTATATTTCCTTAAATGCTGATAGTCTTTTTCCAAACCCGCCTTTTCTTTAATTTCTGCTTTTACCATTGGACCGTTGTTTTCCCATACATTTCCCGGACCGTTGGCATTCTGCAGGAACTTTTCTGCTGGGCACCAGTTGTCCTTTACGTTAAAATATGCCGAGCCTTCGTCAGTATATAGATAGAACCAATGCTCTGGAATATGTGCAAATGGAGCTTTATAAATGCTATCTGCATAATTCTCCCTGATAGAAGAACCGGGTTGTGCCGACAATGTATAAACCGCCGCCACATCGTACATATGTTTTCCATAATGCGTGATCTTATTGGCTAAAACATGATTGTTGCTCATGGCATTGATGGTTTTCGTCCATCCCCAACCTAAAGAAATCCCGGTATAAGAGATCTCGTTAATTTCGTTATTTCTGATAGTGGTATTCTTGACATAACCTGCTCCTATTCCCACACAACCCCAATCATCATTGGTTACGTCCGTAATAAGATTGTTTGCGATTAGGGTATTTCCACTAACCTCACGACTATCTTTTGGATTGTATGGCAAATGGGTTTCGAAAGCTTCATCAGAAAAAACACCCAGCAAAATAGCCGATCCGCCAATATCTTTAAACAAATTGCCTTCTATTTTATCATAATGATTTCCTCTGTGATAATCTAAACCTGTTGACGCTAAATGAATGAATTTACAGTTTGTAAACGATGTATTCTCGCTATATTTTACCTCTACCGCAGCTCTTGGGCGACCAATCCAACCTTGGTTTTCTAATCCGGCTTTATCTGGTGTTCCCGGTTTTTTTAGCTTATAGGCCTCTAATAAATACATTCCAGCCTGTAGAGGCACATGCCCTTGCTGCGACGGACGTAACCAGGAGGTATACGAAAAAGTAATTCCTTCGAAATGCAAATGTTTTACCGGTTGGTCTATCGTCCCCTCTATCCTAACCAAATTTTCCAGATAAGGAACGATTACATTGGCCTTTGCCAGATCTTCACCTTTTCTTGGCCAGTAATAAATTTTACGATTTAATTTATCCAGATACCACTCCCCTTCCTGATTAAGGAATTGGATTGAATTGTTCAGGTAAAAACCAGAATTACCAGATTCCTTACTTATCCAGGGCGCAGGCCAGGGATGTTCTGATTGCACTTTGCTTTCCGGCTCGTAAAAAGAAAGTTTAATACTATCGCCCTGAAATTGCATGTGCTTAATCCTCAAGTTTGCGATTGCCCACCATTGATGAATAAACATTTCCATTCCTGCCTGAAACTTAAAACCTTTAATCTTTGGTTTAGGAATCCAGCAGGTTTGCTCTTCTTTATTCCATGACAATATCCTATCCATATTGCCATAAGCAGTACTCATGCTTCTAATCCCTTTAACATTATTTACCCAAAACTGCCTGAAGTCCAGAACCTGATCGCCAATTACAGGTGCATCTGCCACCCAAACTTTCCCTTTAGCTTCGGCAGGTAATCCACTCACACTTCCGGCTTTCTTCCAGCCTTTTACTTTTATTCCACCACTTAGTACAACCTCTTCATTCGAGGCATTTTTTATAATGGTTTTACTTTGCTCTGTCCCTGCATCTTCCGGTTTAATAAAGACAGATTCTTCCAGAAAGTAGTTTCCACCTTTCAGAAAAATCGTAGCACCATTTTTTACAGATTCGTCATTTAATCTTCTTTGCTCGCGAACCTTTCTAATAGCCATAGATAATGTCGCCAGAGGTTGTTCTTTAGTTCCTGCATTTTTATCACTTCCGTTGATAGCCACCCAAATTTCAGAAGCCGAGCATAGTCCGGTACTGAATAAGGCAATACAAAAAGTAATGTACTTTATCATTTCTTTGTTAGTTTTCAGTAAGCCTCACCCCCAACCCCTCTCCTCCAAAGGAGTCCCTTCGGGACGAAAGAGAGGGGAGCAGGGCAGTGCTTGTATTTATTTTCAATTTATCGCTTTGGATATTTGCCTTTAGCCTTTCTCTTTCAGCTCTCTCAACTTCGGTCCTCGGACACCCAACTCCGGATTTTATAGCCTCTTAGCAAATCGCTTTAAGCCTTATGCTTTTAGCTTTTAGCTTATTTCACTGCTTTAACAACCACAGACGCTCCCTCTAATCCTTCCGCAGCAGCTTTCAAAACAATATTTCCTTTTTCATTTTGTTGCGATTTCACAATGGCCAGAGCTTTTCCTTTGAAAGCCTTTCTTTCTGGTTTTGATAGTGAAGTCAAATCGGCCTGATAACCGTTATCAGTTCCGACAATTGACCCCTTCCCTGTTATTGTAAACTTAATCAGGTGGTCTGCATCCGGAACGATATTACCGTCTTTATCTACAATTTGAGCAGTGATGAAAGAAAGATCTTTTCCGTCCGCTTTTATATTATTCCTATCTGCGATTAATTGAATTTTGTAAGCCGAACCTGCTGTTTTCACTTCCTTTTCCAGAACGGTCTTACCTCCTTTTCTCGATACAACTTTTACGGAACCCGCTTCGAAAGGCACTTTCCACGAAACATGCAAGTCATCGCCATCCTCTTTCCGCTTAATTCCTTTTGATTTTCCATTCACAAAAAGTTCAACCTCATCTGCCTGACTGTAATATGCCCAAACACTAACCTCTTCTCCGGCTTTCCAGTTCCAATGCGGCAATACATGTAATACAGGTTTATCTGTCCATTCAGATTGATACATATAATACACATCCTTAGGGAATCCTGCCAAATCCACAATTCCGTAATAAGAACTTCTTGCCGGAAAAGGATAAGGAACCGGTTCACCCAGATAGTCAAAACCTGTCCAAACAAAAGTTCCCGACATAAACGGTCGTTTCTTGACCTCTTTCCAGGCTATTTCATGAGTAGTTCCCCAATACGCCGCTACATTATCATAAGCAGTAACCGTGAAATCAGGATTGCCACCAACTACATATTTATCTTTGGAACTTGCCGGCCATAATCTTAAGGTATCTGCCAAATCGTAAACTCCTCTTGTTGCCAAGGCAGAAACAGTTTCCGACGCCAGTAAAGGATAGCCTTTGAATCTCTTTGGCAAGCTATCGTAATCGAAATATTTGTAGTTAAAACCCAATACATCCAATGCTTTGCTTTGGAAAATGAAATTCTTCTCCGGCATTGTTTCGGTCAATGCTGCAATAACCGGTCTGGTAGGATCTATAGACTTTACAATTGCAGACAATTCTTTGGTAAGAGGAATTCCGGTAGCATCAAACTGCTCTCGGATTTCGTTACCAATGCTCCACATAAATACAGACGGGTGATTTCTGTCTCTTTTTACCAGATCTTCTAAATCCTGTTTGTGGTTTTCTTCAAAATCAAGGTGATAATCAAACTTGTTTTTTCTTTTCTTCCACATATCGAAAGCTTCGTCCATTACCAAAAATCCCATTTTATCACATAGTTGAAGAACCTCAGGCGCTGGTGGGTTATGTGCAGTTCTGATTGCATTAGCCCCCATGTCTTTCATTATTTGCAACTGCCTTTCCAATGCTCTGGTATTCATAGCTGCACCTAAAGCACCTAAATCATGATGCAGACAAACGCCTAATAATGTGTAGGGTTGCTCATTCAAATAGAAACCTTTGTCAGCATCAAAACGGAAGTTCCTTAGCCCTAAAGGATTTTTAACTTCATCAATAAGCTTTTTACCATCGTAAATTCTGGTAATTACTTCATATAGATTTGGTTGTTCTGGCGACCATAATGCTGGCTTTGTAATTGTTAAATCCTGACTGAGCTTAGTTGATGAAGATGCATTAACATTTACGGACTGATTTGCTTTTGTGACCAATTTACCCGCTCTGTAAATTCCAACTTCAACCGTTACCGACTTAGCTGCTGCCGCATTTTTTATTTCGATTGATACATTGACTTTTGCTTCGGTGGCAGTCACCTTCGGTGTGGTAATAAAAGTACCGTAGTTGGCTACCGCGATTTTATTGGTAGAGATCAAATAAACATTTCTGTAGATTCCGGAACCTGTGTACCATCTGGAATCTGGTTGCTGCGAGTTATCTACTCTTACAGCGATACTATTCGGAGTATTACCAAAGTTCAGGTATTTACTGATTTCATATTGAAAAGAGATATATCCGTTTGCTCTTTTACCTAAGTATTGACCGTTAATCCAAACCTCAGAATGTTTGTAAATTCCGTCAAATTGTATGTAAAAAAGCTGATCTTTTTTAGAAGCATCAACCGTAAAGGTCTTTCTATACCATGCAATACCTCCCGGAAGTGCTCCCCCATCGTTTCTAGCAGGAAATTCTGCTTTAAAATCAGATTCAATACTCCAGTCATGCGGCAATGCCAATGTCCGCCAATTGTTTGTATTAAATTTTAGATTTTTCGCCTGTGGTTCGTCACCCAGATAAAATTGCCAGTTATCGTTAAAATTTTGCACAATACGAGACTGTGCGTATGTGGCTACGGCAACTAAAATAAGGTAAAAAGAGAATAAGATTTTCTTCATAATAATTCTGATAATGACTGCAATACAGCCAAATGGTTTTCGACAATCTCTCTAACAAATATATTATTTGGGACATTGTGGAATTTATAACAAGTTCTCTAGGTATTGTAGGATATTATCTTTGGATGAGTTGGTTGGTTGTTAGGCTTTAGTTAGTTTATTAATAATTTCTGTCGAGAGGTATTTTTGTTCGGCTGTGCAAGTCCTTAATTACAAATAAAGAACAAGCGCTGACCAAAAGGCGAAACTACGACATTGG
>NZ_JBEBVH010000205.1:0-7309 GCF_040392825.1 Pseudopedobacter sp. | reverse complement strand
AAAGTATATCTTTTACAACAGCCGTTGATAAGGGGGCGCAGGCCGACCAGCTTTCTGTATGGGCAAGTACCGACTTCGATGGGAACTATGGAAGCTTAGAAAGTATTTATCAGGCAAATTGGATAGATATTACCAGTCGCTTTGCTTTGGCGACTAACAATACTTTTAAAGCTTCAGGAGAAAGCGATTTAACAGACATTTACGAACCAGGTAAGCCTATTTACATCGCATATAAATATAATACCCGTTCGCAGCTGGATTTTGGAGATGCCAGGATCTGGATGATACAGGATTTTAAAATTCAGGGTCAAACCGAAGCGGGCAAACAGCAGGTATTAAAGTTGAGCGAAGCCGGTTTTCGGATAGTAGATGAAAATCCCACAACATATCCTGCCAGGTCGGTAGTAACTAAATCAAGAATTACTATGCAAGGCAATGAGTATACAGACAACTGGTCTCCGGAAGGTTATCATTGGGCAATTAGTAAACCAATGTATTTAGATACTTTGGATTTCGGGCCGGATAGAGCCATTGCTATTAAGGGAGGTCAGAATCCGATGCCAGAAGTATATAGCCATAAATTTTCGGAACCAGGTATTTACGAAGTAAAGTTTATTGGTTCGGTTCAAAATATCAATAAGCGCAAAGAATTAATCAGAACAATTACGGTTACTGTAAAGCCATAAGAAAGATGTTAAACAGTTTTTTGAGGAAGTACTTTCTTCTACTATTTATAGCCGCCCCTCAAGTATTAAAGGCAAAAATTACCCTGCCCGCTTTGGTTGGCGACGGTATGGTCTTGCAACGGAATGTTGCTATTCCGGTTTGGGGTTGGGCAAATCCCGGAGAATCTGTCCAGATAGAATTTAAAGGAAAGTCTTATCAGACAAAAGCCGATAATGAAGGGAAATGGAAGCTGAATTTAGATAAACAGGCAGCAGCAAGCTCTCTGCAAATGGTAATAAGGGGAAATCAGGATGAGATTATTATTAGAAACGTTGCTGTAGGCGATGTTTGGGTATGCTCGGGGCAATCCAACATGTATATGAAGATGAAAGATTTGGGAAATGCTTATACATTGAAAGCAGAGGATAATATCCCCCAGATCAGGTCTATAGAAGTAGCAAAAGTAACCAGTTTTAGTCCTGAAGATAATTTTAAAACTATTGGCTGGCGGGAAGCAGTACCTGCTCATTTGCCTTCTTTTTCCGCAGCGGCCTATTTCTTTGCCAAAGAACTCTATCAAAAAAATCAGGTTCCAATTGGTTTAATCAGTACTAGTTGGGGAGGTACAAAAGCCGAGGCCTGGGTTAGTTTGGAAGGGTTAAAAGAATTTCCTCATTATATTGACCGATATCATCATGTTAAAGAACCGTCGTTCAGGGAATCAGTATTACAAAAAGAAAAAAATGATATAAAGGCCTGGTTAGATCAGGTGAAAGCTTTAGACAAGGGCTTTCAGCCTGCTATAAAATGGAATACTATAGATTTTGATGATTCATCATGGAAACGCATGATTCTGCCGGCTTACTGGGAAAACCAGGGCGAATTAAAAAATTATGATGGAGTAGTATGGTTCAGAAAGGAAATTGAGCTTACTAAAGCAGATTTGGGTAAACGCAGTACTCTATTTCTTTCTTATGTAGACGAATTAGATAGTACTTATGTAAACGGTAAGCTGGTAGGAGCTACTTACGGCAGAAGCAATATCCGAAAATATGCGGTTTCTGAAGATTTATTGATAGAAGGAAAAAATATAATTACTGTTAGAGTAACTGATTGGGGTGGACCTGGAGGTTTTGCCAAAGGCCCCGATGGTTTGAAAATCATCGTAGGGGAAAGAGTGATTAATCTGAATAATGAATGGGCGTATCAAGCAAGCCTTAGCCTCAAAGAAATGCCCAAATTTCCGGCATCAGACAAGATAGTACTGCAATACGAGCCTTCTTTGTTGTATAATGCCATGATTGCTCCTTTGGTAAACTATGCTATAAAAGGTGTAATCTGGTATCAGGGAGAATCTAATACAGATAAAGCGGCGGAATACAACAGATTATTCCCCGCCTTAATACAAAACTGGAGAAAACAATGGAAACAAGGCGATTTTCCTTTTTTGTATGTCCAGTTGGCTAATTATGGCCCCTATAGTTCCAATGTACAATTTAACAGTTGGGCCAGTCTGCGTGAAGCACAATTAAAAACCCTTTCTGTTCCTAATACCGGAATGGCTGTAATTATAGACATTGGCGAGGAAAAAGACATCCACCCTAAAAATAAATGGGACGTGGGAAAACGGCTGGCAATTGCCGCACAAAAAGTGGCCTACGGAAATAATAAAATCGTTTATTCCGGTCCAATCTACAAAGAAATGAAAGTGTCTGGAACAGAAGCGAAGATAGCTTTCGATCATACAGGTTCTGGGCTGGCAATAAGAGATAGTAACCTGTTGCAAGGCTTTTTTATAGCGGGTGAAGATGGTGTTTTTGTACAGGCGAATGCGAAGATAGAAAAAGATCAGGTTATAGTTTGGCACAATACGGTTTCAAAGCCTGTAGCAGTCAGATATGCATGGCAGGGTAACCCATATAAAAGTAATCTTATCAATAAAGAAGGTTTGCCCGCATCACCATTCAGAACAAATAAACCCTAAACACAGCAGTTATGAAAAAGTTAAGTTTGATTTATTGCCTCTCGGCATTTGTTCTGACTGTTAATGCACAACAGCTTAATTCTATTGGCTTAGAAATGGTCGATATACAGCCTGGTAGGTTTCTAATGGGTGATTATTCCTATGGGGAAAATAAAGATGAAAGCCCGGCACATATTGTAAACATATCCAGACCATTCAGAATTTCGGCTACAGAAATCACCAATGCACAATACGAACAATTTGATCCCGCGCATCGAAAATTGCGCGGTAAAAATGGCTTTTCTGTAGAAGATGACGAGGCAGTTATTTATGTAAACTATCAAGATGCGGTTAAGTTTTGCGAGTGGCTTTCTAAAAAGGAAGGTAAGCAATACCGTTTACCTACTGAGGCGGAGTGGGAATATGTGTGCAAAGCAGGTACTTTAACTCCTTACGCTATTGGCGACAGGGTTTTACCCAAAGAGTATCTCAAGAATCAGGATATTATCTGGGAACCTAAACCGGTCTCATTAAAAGTTAAACAAACCAAGCCTAATATCTGGGGAATTTACGATATGCATGGAAATGTAGAAGAGTGGTGTCTGGATTGGTATGGAAAATATACCGCATCTGTAAAAACAGATCCGGCCGGTTATGAACAAGGATTATACAGAGTTACGAGGGGTGGCAGTCATGGGACACCTGTAAGATATTTACGCTCTGCAAATAGATCTGCACTTATTCCCGAAGATAAAACACTTTATACCGGTTTTAGAATTGTAGAAGTTATAGAAAAGCTAAAACCAGCTTCCTTTATTTCAGAACCTGTAACGAAGAATCAAAATCCAAGGTCGTCCATATTTAAATGGAACGTGACAGATAAACCTGTTTTTATGGAGCCATTGACCTATGTACATACCGGTAACGTGGGGAAAAACGATTTCATGTACCATCATAACCATTGTCCCGCGGTAACCTGGTTACCTAATGGAGACTTGTTGGCAATATGGTTTTCTACCGAAGATGAAAAAGGAAGGGAAATGACCATTTTATCCAGCCGTTTGAAAGCCGGAAAGCAAGAATGGGCTGATCCGGAACTTTTCTTTAAAGTTCCGGATCGGAATATGACCGGTTCTTCGCTGTTTTACGATCAGCAAAGAAATGTTGTTTATCATATGAATGGTGTTGAAGCTGCGGGTACCTGGCAAAATCTTGCCATAGTAAAAAGAGAAAGTAAAGACAACGGTTACACCTGGTCTAAGCCGGAATTTGCCAATCCTGAACACGAACTGGGAAATCAGGTCATTGCCGGAATGTTTAAAACCAAAGCAGGCTGGCTGGTACAACCCTGTGATGCCACACCAAAGGTAAGGGGAGGCAGTGTCATCCATATTTCGAAAGACGATGGAGAAACCTGGAGTAATCCTTCAGTAAAATTGAGTCAAAATACTGTTTTTAAGCAAGATGAAGAAGGAGCTGTAATAGCCGGTATACATGCAGGGGTAGTTCAATTACAAAATGGAGACTTAATGGCGTTTGGTAGAGACGACAATATTAAGGTCGATAATAATTATTACATGCCTATGAGTTTATCGAAGAATGGTGGCCAGTCATGGACCTATCAGGCTACAGCATTTCCACCAATATCCAGTGGTCAGCGGTTAGTGCTTAAGAGATTGAATGAAGGGGCTTTATTGCTGATTTCCTTTACCGATGCGAACCTAGTTAATAGGAAAGGTATGCAATTTACGAGGAAAGACGGAACAATTTATACCGGTTACGGTATGTATGCCGCTATCTCCTTTGATGATGGTAAAACCTGGCCCGTAAAAAAACTGATTACCGATGGAAAAGAAAGGTTTCTAAACGGGGGAGGTTTTACAGGATATTTTAGAATGGATGCGCAATATGCCGAGCCTAAAGGTTATCTGGCAGCAACCCAAACCCCGGATAATATTATCCATTTATTCAGTAGTGCATTACATTATCAATTTAATATGAAATGGTTAATGGATTAATAGTTAGTGTGTAATCAATTTTATAACTAAAAAATCAATATGAAAAGAACACTTTTACTTTTAGGCTTTGCAATGCTTGCCAAACTTTGTGCAGCACAGAATTTTACCGAAGGTAATCTGGTGCTTTATCGTTTGGGAAATGACGAGGGAACGAGTCCGATTAATTCCACAACCTCTGCAGTACCTATATTTCTGGAAGAATATAGTATATCAGGAACAACTCTTAATTCAGCACAACCAGCTATACCTTTACCGACTACAACAGTGGGGGCGAATAAGCGTATCGTAGCTAATGGTAATGCCACTGTAGAAGGTTTGATGACACGTTCTGCAGATGGAAGATATTTGGTTATTCCAGGATATGATCAGTCTTTAGGAGGAAATGCAAGTAATCAACCAGCGGCAGACGTAAACCGTGTAGTAGCATTGGTAGATTACCAGAAAGCTATTAATACAACTACTTCACTTAACAATTCTAATAATGCCAATAGTTTCAGGTCTGTGACGTCGTATGATGGTGGTGCAATTTGGGGAGCGGGAGGAGGAGGATCTCCTCAAGGCACTTGGTATGCGCCTACGGGAGCATCTTCTGCGACCAATATAGGAGGTGCCAGTTTTTATCAGCTAAGGATTTTTAAAAATAATTTATATGGTACTGCCGGTGATATGGTGTATCAAATAGGGAATGGATTACCAACAGCTCAAACCAATACTTTCACTAATAGGTCTGGGACTTCAAGTGGAGCTTCTAGGAATTCTTTTACTATGCTTGAGGTAGGTGGAATAGGTGTGGTATACGTTTTAAAATATGGGTCCGGATCATTTATTATTGAAAAATTCAGTATGAATTATCCAGTTAATGATAATTGGACACCTAGAGGTTCTTATACCGGTCCGACCGGATCTTACGGAACCGCTATAGAAGCAAGAGTAGCAGGTAACAATGTGGAGCTTTTTGTTGTAAGCAGTGCCGCAAGTACATCTACATCAGTAGCTAAATTATATAAAATAGTAGATACAAGTGCTCCAGGTGTTAATATCACAAATAATCCAACTGTTGTGCAAGCTGCTGTAGAATTAAAAAGCTGGCCTGCTACACAAAATATAAGAGGTATAGCTTTAGCTCCTGTGCAGCATTCAGTCCTACCAGTCAAGTTAACAGATTTTAGAGCTAAACAGGTTGGTTCGGCAATACAATTGAGCTGGACTACGGCGTCAGAAAAGGAAAACGATTACTTTGAGGTATTGAAATCTATAGGAGAAGGATTTCAGGTAATAGATAGGATAAAAGGAAATGGAACAACCGACCAAATAAGTAATTACAGTTTTATAGACAAAGAGCAGTCATCCGGTACGGTATATTATCAATTAAGGCAGGTAGACAAAAATGGTCATTCTGAACTTTCATCAATCGTTTCTGTAAATCCTTCTGCTTTCAATTCAAACGATCCAATAAAAGTTATTGGTTCTTTAACAGAGCAACAAGTAAGTGTCGAAATCACTTCATCAACAAAAGCGGATGCTAAACTGATTATCAGAGATATTACAGGAAAGTTATTGGCTCAGAAAAAGGTATCTCTGCTATTAGGAAAGAACGAGTTTACACTTCCTGTTAAATTATCAAATGCCGTTTATATAGCACTTGTTTCAAATTCAGGCGAAACTAAAGCCGTAAAATTTATACCTAATTAAATAGAATCACATAGAGAATATCATGAATAAATTTAGTAGAAAAGTCCTTACGTTAATGACAATGTTTGGAGCCCTTGCAGGCCCAACGCTTGCGCAATCAGCAAAACCTTTTAAAAAAGATAACCTGGTTATCTATCGCATAGGCGATATGCATTCGGGATCCGATATCAACACTTACAATGCCTGTCCGATTTATCTGGATGAATATAATGTTTCGGGAGAAAAACCGGTACTGGTACAATCTATCGGGTTGCCAGCTAAAACGATAGGAGACAATCGACGTATAGTAGCCCTGGGGAAAGATGTCTGGTCCGGATGGATAAGCCTTGCCAGTGACGGACAATCTATTGCCATCCCGGGTTACGATGCCGGTTTAGGAACCGAAATAGCAAATAAACCAGCAGAAAGTGTTAACAGGGTGGTCGCTGTGGTTGGAGCCGATGGAAACATAAATTCATCCTTTGTCTTTGATAATGTCTTTAACAATAATGCCTTTCGCTCGGCAGCAACTTTCGATGGTAATGAGGTATGGGCCGCAGGTGGCGGAGGTGCCAATAATGGTGGTATATTTTATTTGAAAAAAGGTGAGAAAAATGCCGTAAATCTTGGCGGTATAAGTTTTAGACAGATTAAATTCTATGATGGTAATCTTTATGCCTGCGAGAATACCAGAGTGTACCAGGTAGGAAGCGGAAAAGTTACCGAAGCTCCTAAAAAGTTTAATAACCTGACAGGTGATCCTACTTTTAATGATGGAACCAGCTTTACTATAGTCGATCTAGACCAGACAGGTACCAATCCACAAAAAGTATTGTATTATCTAACTTATAGTAATGGCCTGACTAAGTATTCACTGATTAAAAATAAGTGGGTAGTTAATGGGGTTTATAAAGATATTGCAAAAGGCAATGCTATAGAAGGAAAGGTTATTAATGGTAAAGTAAAACTTTATGTTATTAGTAGTGGCAAT
>NZ_JBEBVH010000204.1:0-7332 GCF_040392825.1 Pseudopedobacter sp. | reverse complement strand
AGCCCATCTGCCTCTGATATATTTTTAAAGCTGTCGTTTTTTCTATCATATATAAATATCCCTTTACCTTCGCTCGAAAAAATAAGCCGCCGCTGGCTATCGATATAAATACTTGTCAGTTTACTTTTAACAATCGGGTCATTCTTTTTTATTTTATCGTAATATACCCAGCGTTGTTGTTTCTGATCAAATTTTATAGCACCGGCTCCGTAACAAGCCAACCATAAATTTCCGAGATCATCTTCCTTTATGTCATAAATAAAGCCCGTGATTTCTTTAATCCTTACAAAAGTGCGTTTTACACGATCAAACTTATTAAGACCAACAGGGGTTCCTACATATATATCTCCGGATTTTGTTTTGTAGAGCGAGAAAACACAATCATCATTTATCGTATTTACATCGTTAGATTTATATCTGTAATTTATTAACCGTTTGGTCTTTGTGTTATAAACGTCCAATCCCCGGGAGAATGTACCCACCCAAAGGTCATCTCCGTCTAAAAGCAATGCATGGGTATTGTGATACGATGTTTTTATAGGTTGGGTGATAAGTTTGGTTTTAACATCGAAATAATTTAAGCCGCCATCTTCAGTTGCTATCCACATATTACCCGAAGGATCTTCGTAAAACTGACTTACTGCCTTTCCCGAAAGAAACCCATGCAGTACATCCGGATAATAAGTTTCTATCGACAGAAGCGCCGTATTTAAATAATTAACACCTCCAAAGTAAGTCCCAATCCAAACTCCGCCCTCTTTATCTTGTGCGATAGAATACACATTTTGATCACTGAGACTGTATTTAAACTGTGGAATATCTATTCTTCTGGAAGTCCCGTTTTCCAGATTGAAAATATATAAGCCATCATCAGATCCAATTAAAAGTGACTTTTCTGTATACTGGAATATTGATCTGATGTGCGTTATATAATTAGATTTTGACTGGTTGTTCAGATATGAGGTATATCCGTCTGATTGTTTATTATAATATCTTAATCCATCAGACCAGGTTCCAAGCCATAAATTTCCTTTATTATCTTCCAGAATAGATAATACTTCATTATTGGAATTTTCGGTATTGCTAAATAAAGATGGTATAGGTTCAAATTTATGAGATTGTGAGTTATAACGCAGAAGCCCCAGCCTTGTCCCTGCCCAAACAGTCCCGGTTTTATCTTCTATAATAGACCAGGATGCATTCATCCCCAGATCAACATCCTCAATAGCAACTTTTCTAAGTTTTGAATTTTTAGGACTGTAAAAATAAATTCCCTGAAACATGGTTGCTATCCACAGATTCCCATTCTTATCAACCAACAAAGCATTGACAGCCGATGTTATTTTAGAATTATCTGATGCTTTTATATTTAATTTGGTAAAAGATTCGGCGACTTTATCCATTATATAAAGTCCGGCATCTGTCCCGATATACAAATTGTCTTTATCTTTTTGGGCAATACTTCTGATAAAATTATTGCCAATAGATTCTTTCTCTCCTATACTGTGCTGATAAACCCTAAAAGAACTTCCGTCAAAACGGTTTAAGCCATCTTTTGTCCCAAACCACATAAATCCATCATGATCCTGAAGGATACAATACACAGCATTTTCAGAAAGCCCGTCTACTACCTGCAGCTTTTTAAAATGAAAATTAGAGTTCTCCTGCGCGCTCATAAAAATTGGAGCAGCAAGACAACTCAACAATACAATATAAATTATTCTAAAATTCACGATATATAAATTTATAAGAATAATGTGTAGACAGGAAACTCTACGCAACCTAATTAATGGTAAAAACCGGTAAAAAATGGTAAAAACTAACATTTTAGCTTTATTTACCCATTTTTACCATTTTTTGATTAGAAAGTGTTATAACCACTCCTATCCTTATACATAACTTTACTTCACATCTAAATACACCAAAGTTTACATAATACAAAAGTTCAAATCAAAGCGATTGCTTTTGTGTTTTGCTACAGTTGGAGTTTAGAGGCCAATTAGAAGTTTAAATTATAAACCCAAAAATTAAATTACATGTTAAAGAAAACTTTATTCTTGTTTTTCTATGTTTTATCTACAGTGGTCTATGCACAGGATAATAACATGAAAGGTAGGGTGTTTGACGAATCGGGCATTCCCTTACCTGGGGTTGCGATTACCGTTAAAGGTACCGCCCGGGGCACTATAACAGACCTGAATGGAAATTACTCCATTAGTGTAACAAAGGGTCAGGAAATAGTTTTTTCTCTTCTGGGAATGCTTCCCCAGACCATCGTGTACAATAACCAGTCAACATTAGACATCACACTTCTTACAGACAAAAAAGCCTTAGAAGAAGTTGTTGTTATCGGTTATCAGACAATTAAAAAATCGGATTTAACGGGTGCAGTTTCTGTATTTAATCCGGATGAAATGAAAAACACTACCGTTTCAGGTACCGTAGGAGATGCGCTGGGAACTTTGCCAGGTTTAATGGTTAGAACAGCAGGATCTCCGGGCTCAGAAGGTAAAGTAGAAATCAGGGGAACGGGAACTTTAGGCCCAAGTAATCCGCTATATGTTGTAGACGGAATAGTTTCTGGCGCAAACAGAGACTTTAACTTCAATGATATAGAAAGCATTCAGGTATTAAAAGACGCTTCTGCGGCTGCAATTTATGGTTCCAGAGCCGGTAATGGTGTTATTATTATAACAACCAAGCAAGGGAAGGAAGGAAAAATGAAGATAGACCTATCTTCGAGAGGAACTGCACAGTGGCTGCCCAGATATAATCTCACCAATCGCGAGCAATGGATTAACCTGAACGATTTGGCTTTCAGTAATGCCAATAAACAACCTGCAAATCACTTCGATGGCAATACAGACTGGCAGGAAGAAGTTTTTAAAACAGGCTGGCTTCAGGATCATAACATTTCATTTTCTGGAGGATCCAAAGAAAGCAGATATTTTATTTCCGGAAACTACCAAACAAACTCGGGAACAACTATTGGTTCCAATAGTGAACGTTTTACATTACGTTCCAATATGTCTACTTCAAGAAATTTTGGTGAAAATTTAAAACTAAATATTGGAGAAAATATAGTACTCAGCAATTATTCAGTTAACGAATTAAATACCAATCCTATTATTGACGTTTACCGCATGTTGCCTACCATTCCTATTTACGACCCTAATAATGCGGCACGAGGTGGCTATGGTTATGGAGATGGTTCCAGAGACGTTACTTTTGGGACTAATCCTTTTGCCAGAGAAGATTTCGAAAACACAAAAAATGGAAATCTGAGAACAAGAGGAAACGTTTTTGGCGAGCTTGAATTTTTTAAATCTTTAAAATTCAGAACCAATTTTGGTTTTGATTTAAGTAACGATAAGCATGAATATTTAAGAAAAGTAGGCTATTGGGCGTATAACCAACCTACCGATCCGTCTTCATTAAATAAAAACCAGGCACAATACAGAGGTCTTGTATTTGACAATACCATAGATTACATAAAGAAATTTGGGAAACATGATATTTCTGCTGTAATAGGAACCAGTTATCAGACTTCTAATTACGAGCAGATTTGGGGGACAAAAAATGACGTTTTGGTATCGGTAAACGGCTACTTTACGCAGTTAGATGCTGCATTAAGCAATCCAAAAACAGGAAGCTATCAGGATAACGAGAAGTTGTTTTCTGTGTTTGGTCGTTTAAATTATACTTATGATGAAAAGTACCTCTTCAGTTTTACTATGCGTAGAGACGAATCGTCAAAATTTAATCCTGTTTATAGTGTAGGTTATTTTCCTTCAGTTTCTGCCGGATGGAGAATCAGCAAGGAAAGTTTCTTTAATGTTCCGTGGATAAATGATTTAAAGCTAAGAGCTAACTATGGGATACTGGGAACATCTAATATTGGTCCATGGGACTGGAACTCTTTTATTACAGTTTTTCCCCAAGCCATATTCGGTGTAGATCAAAATATTGCTACTGGTATGACCCAAATCAGACTGGCTAATGCTGATCTAAAATGGGAGAAAATGGCTCAATTTAACGGCGGCTTTGATGCAACAATACTAAATAACAGATTACAGATTTCTACCGACTTCTTTATTAAAGAAACCAAAGATGTATTAACAGCAATGCAAATCCAGATGGTTACAGGGAACAACGGAGGGAACCCGGTAGTTAATGCTGCAACATTAAAAAACACAGGAGTAGAATTGACTACAACATGGAGAGACAGAATTGGAGAATTTGGCTATAGCCTGGGGCTTAACGCTTCTTACTTAAAAAATAAAATCGTAAAACTGGGCTACGGCAGGGACGAATTTACGCAATGGGATACCAAGTCTATTGTAGGACATCCTATTGGCGAATGGTATTTGATTAAAACCGATGGTCTTTTCAAATCAGTAGAAGAAGTCCAGGCTCATAGAAGTAGTAATGGTACTTTAATTCAACCCAATGCACAACCCGGAGATGTAAAGTTTGTCGATTATAATGACGACGGTCGGATTACCGATGCGGACAGGCAGCATTGCGGTTCTACCATTCCAAAGTACCAATTAGGAATGAACTTCGGATTTGATTACAAAGGGTTCGACCTTCAATTACAATTCTCAGGATCTTTTGGCTTTAAATCTTTTAACGGCCCAAGAAGCGGTTACGACAGATTTGATGACAACTCCAACTATAGAGCAGATTACGATCCCTGGACACCGGATAATCCAAATGCGAAAGACCCAAGACCTATATCCGGAGATTCTCGTAATGTAGTTGGCAATCAGGACAGATGGTTAGAAAACGGAGGCTATTTAAGAATAAAACAAATTGCCCTGGGTTACAGCTTGCCGAAAAAAGCTTTAGGAACTACATTCAGTCAGGTTCGACTATATGTCAATGCACAGAACCTGGTTACTTTCACATCTTATAAAGGTTTAGATCCAGAGTTTTTGAACACAAACATTTGGGACAGAAGCTATGATGGTGGTGCTTTTCCAAATCCCAGAGGTATCACTTTTGGCACACAAATAACATTCTAACCCTAAAAATTAAAGAGCAATGAAAAAGTACTTATATATATTTCTTGCAACATTTCTGGTGAATGCTTGTAAGGTTGATGTACAGAACCCAAATACCATAACCACAGGAACGTTTTGGAAAACGGAAAGAGACGCAGAATATGGCGTAAACGCCATATATAATATGTTCTATAAACCAGGAACTTATAGCAGGTGGATATGGTTTCGCTTAGACTTAACTTCTGACGAAGGCTTTAGCCAAAGTCCATGGGCAGAACTAAAAGAATGGACACAATTTAAATATAACAATTACAATTTTTGGGAAGGTAATGCGTGGACTTTCAGAGATTGTTATGAAGCAATTTTCAGGGCCAACCAGGTGTTACACAATGTTCCAGCTATAGCGTTTACAGATCAGACAAAAAAAGATCAGCTTATTGGACAAGCATATTTTCTAAGAGGCCTGTATTATTACAATTTGGCTCTTCTTTGGGGAAGTGAGAATAAAAGTTTGCCTATCGTTCTGGAACCTTCTACTCCTGATATGAGGCCTGAAGGTCACACCGAAACTGAAGTTTATAATCAGGCCATTAGCGATTTTACAGAGGCAGAAAAACTCTTACCCCCTGCATGGGATGCTCCCAATAAAGGAAGAGCAACAAAAGGCGCTGCTTTGGCTTTTAGAGCGAAGTGTTACATGCAGCTTCATAAATGGGTAGAAGCCAAAACAGATTTATCATGGCTAGTTGATGGTGCAGGTAAAGAATATTATAACCTAACAGCAAACTATTTTGATAATTTCAACAAAGACACCGAGAATAACATCGAGTCTGTTTTCGAAATTCAATATTCGGATATTCATAAAGCACCTGCAGGCGACGGAGACTTCGATGTAGATCCAAACCTAGGTCTTAACAGAGGTCAATTTTTTGCGCCTCCCGGAATAGGCTGGACAGATGGTGAGCTACGCCCCTGGATAGTTACGGAGTTCAAGAAAGAAAAAGATTTAAACAACAACTTCGATATCCGTTTAAGATATACAGCATTCTATCAGGGAATGGAAAACGATTTTCCAAACAATACAAGAATATATAGACTCACAAGTAACAATGAACAATGGTCAAAAAGTGACTGGACAGGCAGAGTTTTCTTTCGCAAATATGGTTCGGATTACTACAGGGACTTCGATGATTACCATAACCCTACAAACGTACGTTTAATTAGGTTTGCAGATGTTCTGTTAATGTACGCCGAGTGTATCGCACAATCTAACGATCCTTTAGCCACCGCAGTACAACAGGTTGATAAAGTAAGAGCCAGGGTAAACATGCCGAATCTGGCAGTTAACAACCCAATTGCTGCCACAGACAAGAATACTTTCCTGAAAAGATTACAAATGGAACGTGTTTTAGAATTGGCGACAGAAGGACACAGATGGGCAGACCTTAAAAGATGGGGGTTGCTGGATGACGCTACAGGACTTAATGAAGTAAAATCCAGAGATGCAGACTTTAACAATTTCACCATTGGAAAACATAATCGTTTGCCAATTCCTTCAGATGAAGATAAAAACAATCCAAATGCTGATCAGAACCCTAATTATTAATAAAAAACGAGTCTAAAAAATTGAAAGCATCGTCATTCAACTACTTTTAGGAGGAGAATTCGCCAACAGGCGTAAATCTCCTCCCAAATGAAGGAGATCCTCCCCTTGCAATCGGGATGACAATAAACTTTTAGGCACTTCTTTAAAATCAATATGAATGAAAAAGTTAATTTATCTGTTACTACTTTTTAGTATCTCCTTAACCGCATGCGCTAAAAAAGAGAAGAACAATTTTGTGTTTGATCCTCCGGTTCCTTTAGGAGACCCTTTTATCATGTTAAACGGAAATACCTACTATGCTTATGGTACCAATGCTGAAAATGGAATAGAAGTTTATACCTCGGACGATTTAGTCTATTGGAAAAAAGAGTCCGAACTGGCTCTTAAAAGCGAAGATTCCTGGGGTGGACGATGGTTCTGGGCTCCGGAAGTATATTACATCCAGGAAAAAAATAAATTCTTTATGTACTATACTGCCAACGAGCATATTTGCGTTGCAACATCCAATTCTCCGCTGGGACCATTTAAACAGGAAGCCAAAGTTCCCATGCTGGATGGAGAAAAATCTATAGACAATAGTTTATTTATAGATGACAACGGTAAGCCATATTTGTATTTTGACAGATTTAATGATGGATTGAACATTTGGGTTGCCGAACTGGAAAACGATCTCCAGACAATAAAAACCGCTACCTTAAAAAAATGCATCAATGTTTCTCA
>NZ_JBEBVH010000203.1:0-7355 GCF_040392825.1 Pseudopedobacter sp. | reverse complement strand
ATGGACCATCAACCAGCACCTCGGGGGCAAAATCATACAATACAAAGGAAACATTATATAAAAACCGACTTTAAACTTCAGCTAATTTTACTTTCGAAGGAAGCAGAAACCTAATTCCGTATTTTTTTAAACCAAATTATAATACCAGGCCAATTTGTGCAGTCAAATCGATGAAACCTATGAATGAACGCGAATGCATAACAGATTTAGCAACCAATGAGGAAATCAGTTTCGAACAATTATTTAAAACAAACTATTCAAAACTTATATTTTTCGCCAACAAGTTTGTAAACGATATGGAAGAAGCCGAAGAACTTGTTTCCGATGTATTTGCCGCACTCTGGGAGAATAAAGACAAATACACATTCAGCCCGTCTTTCCATGGTTTCCTCTTTAAGATGGTGCAAAATCGCTGCCTTAACTATCTAAAACATAAAAAAGTAGAAAACGAGTACATCAATTACCTCTACAAGCACAAGCTCATTCATGAATCCTCTATCTTTGAAGAAGAAAAAGTAATAGCAAAAGAATTTGAAAAACATATTGCAGAAGCCATAGAAAACCTGCCGGAAAGATGTAAAGCGGTTTTCAAGCTTAGTCGTTTCAAACATAAAAAGAACAAAGAGATTGCCACCATACTCAATATTTCCAACAAAACCGTCGAAAGACAAATTACCATTGCTTTAGAAAAGCTCCGTTTTGGCCTCCAGAACCTAATCTCTCTCCTTCTTTTTTTATTTATCTAATTTTTTTTAATCCGCTTTGGGGGTTCTGCCCTCTTAAGTTGTTTATAGCTTATACAACATGAATAACGATATCAAAAACATATTGTTGAATTATATTACTGGCAAAGCTTCGCCGGAAGAAATTTCCATTGCCAAAAACTGGATTGGTAAAAATTCGGACAACGAAGAAGCATTTATCAGGCTATATGAGGACTGGCATAAAGCATTGTCATCACAACATGTATTGATTGATAACGATAAAGCTTATAAGAGATTTACAGACGAACAACCTGTCAATATTCATAAAAAAGCCAGAAACTTAAAGAAGCTACTCTCCTACGCTGCTTTATTTATTTTAGTTATAAGTGCCTCGCTCCTGTTTTACCGTTATAAAAAGTGCCAGGTACATACTCATCAAATCATTGTAGAAAAAGGTAAAACTCAGGAAATCACCCTACCGGATGGCACACTGGTATTTATTAACTCAGGAAGCAAATTATCTTACAACAGCAATTTTGGACACACTAACAGAGACATTATATTAGACGGAGAAGCCAGATTTGATATCGCAGAAAGTTCAGAAAAGCTGCCTTTCATCGTGAATGCGAAGGGATTTCTGATCAGAGATATAGGAACAATTTTTAATATAAAAGCCTATTCGGACGACCAGGGCTTTGAAGCTTCCGTCCTGGAAGGAGAAATCTCCGTAGAAGGGCAGTTATCTAAAGAAGAAAGTAAACCTAGTAAGGTTATTGTTTCTGCTAATCAGATTTTAAAAATAAAAAAGCAAAATGCTGCAAAAAGTATTGCAACAAAAGATGTCAGCTCAAAAACATTGGCTATAGTAGAGCTTCCGGCAGAAAACATCATAGCGTATAACAACTGGATGGATAATGCAAGTATTGCATTTGACGACACCAGTTTTGACGATGTAGTAAGAACACTTAACAGAAAATTCAACACCAATATTGTATTGGGCGATTCTGCTTTAACCAAATACCATTACACCGGTACATTTAAAAATCCGGAGAATATATATAAAGTACTCAACGTCATTCAGGAAACCACACCAATAACCTACAGCTCACAAAACAAGACACTAATAATTAAATATAAAGCCAATTAAAATTAAATGATATGACATAAGGAAGATAAGGGACAGGACAAAAATAAAAAACCGGAATGCTCGTAACATCCCGGTACATAAATCGAATAGCTAATACCCTACAAGTTTAGGGACTTACAGTATTAACTAATAACCTAAATTATGACTTTTTTTCTAAAAAAACATTTTGCCAGTCGCTGGCATAAAATGCTCATGACCATGAAGTTGATAACTATTCTGTTATTTACCAGTTTAATGCAGTTGCATGCGTCTGTGTTCTCGCAGAACGTATTCAATATAAATGAACATAATATCACTGTAAAAGATATGTTCAGGAAGATTGAAAAGGAGAGCAACTACGCCATTTTTTTCAGACAAGATCAGGTTAATCTGTCTAAAAAGATCAATATCTCATTGCAGAATGTAAATCTGGAATCGCTGATGAAACAAGTGCTTAACGGACAAGCCCTAACTTTCGAAATCGTAGACGAAATGATTGTGATTAAACCTGCAGATAAGCAACAACAGCAAAATCGTGTAACGGGGACCGTTAAAGATAATAAAGGAGAACCTCTTCCCGGGGTAAGTGTTAGCGTCAAAGGTGGAAAAACAGCTACCATGACCGATGCGAATGGTAATTTTGCACTTTCACTTTCTACTGGAAACGAAACCCTTGTTTTCAATATCATTGGATTCCAGTCAAGAGAAATCGCTGTTAACGCAAGAAACAATATACAGGTTGCTTTGGAAGAATCTATATCTTCTCTGGACGAGGTTGTGGTTATCGGTTATGGTGTAACCAAAAAAAGAGACCTTACCGGATCTGTTGTATCCATCAAAGAAGCAGATATCACCGCAACGCCTGTAAACAATATTATGGAAGCCCTGCAGGGTAAAATTGCCGGGGCAGATATCAACAGAACCTCGGGTGCTGTAGGTACAGATGCAGATGTTTTGCTTAGAGGTAACCGCTCTGTTTATGGCGATAATTCACCACTTTATATTGTTGACGGGATACAGGCCAGCTACTCTCAGATCAACCCTTCTGATATTGCTTCTATCGACGTTCTCAAAGACGCATCTTCTACAGCCATTTATGGTTCTGCGGGAGCAAATGGGGTTATCATCATAACCACAAAAAAAGGCAAGGAAGGTAAAACATCTGTCGACTTCGATTCTTTCTTTGGTTTTAGTGGCCAACCTCACTATAGCCATAGCATGGTTGGCGAAGAATACATCAATTACCGACGCGAGCTCTACAGAACTGCAAATGGTGCCTATCCGGAAGATATATCGCAGATTTTCACCAATACTAACGTTCTTGATGCTTACAATAAAGGGCAATGGATTGATTGGATAGATGAACTGGTTAATAATTCTGCTACACAGCAGAAATACAATTTATCTTTTAACACCGGCGGAAAGAAAACAAAGGTATACACCTCTTTTCTTTATACCAAAGAAAGCGGATTGCTACCAAGGGAAAATCAGTCACGCGGAGGATTCAGGTTAAACCTGGACCATAGTTTTGCCGATTGGGTAAAAGTGGGTACCAATATCAATTTAAACTATACAGTTAGAAACGCCCGAAACAACAACATATTCACCAAGTCCTTACCAGCATTCCCTTTGGGTGTACCAAGAGATGAAAATGGAAATATCAATGTAGAGTTTATTGATGGCGAGACCACTCCGCTCGGCGACGAAATACCAAATCAATATGCAGACAATACCCGATCTACATACGGTATACTAAACACTTATTTAGAGATTAAACCTATCCAGAACTTTACCATCCGTTCTAACATTGGTTTAAACCTGAATAACAGCCGTCAGGGTAGATATTATGGTAAACAATCTACTGCACTTCCTCCTTCAGGTTATGCTTTGCCAATAGCTATGTTAGACGATTATAACGGGTATGGTTATATATGGGAAAATACCTTAACCTATAACCGCACTGTGGCAGAAGACCATAACTTTACGCTTACCGGAATTACCTCATGGGCAGATAGCCGATTCGACCGTAATAACTCTCTGGGGCAAGGTCAGGATCTGGACACTTATTTATTTTACAATATAGGAAACGGCACACAAAAAACAGGGATAGCCTCTTCCTACCAAAAGAAAACGCGATTGTCTTTCGCCGGAAGGTTAAACTATTCGTACAAGGGCAAATACCTGTTAACCTTTACCAACAGATGGGATGGTGTTTCTCATTTAGCACCGGGTCATAAATGGAGTTCTTTCCCTGCAGCTGCTGTAGCCTGGCGTATTTCTGACGAAGGCTTCATGTCGGGTACAAAAAGGATTATTAACGATGCCAAATTCAGAATTGGTTATGGAGTTACCGGAAACTCCGGCGGTATGGACGCTTATTCATCCCTAACGCAGGCCTACACCTATCAGGTTGTATCTTTAAACGGAGCTCTAGTTCCAAATGTCCAAAACTTCGGTACATTTTCCAACCCTTCCATTTCCTGGGAAAGAAGCTACAACTTCAATATCGGTTTAGATCTGTCTCTATTAAAAGACCGTATCAATTTATCGGCAGATATATATAACACAGATACTAAAGGCCTGTTGTTTAAACGTACTTTGCCAATTACGGCTGCCATCACTGCCTGGGGATCTCCGCTGCAAACCTGGCAAAATATTGGGGAAACCAATAATAAAGGATTTGAGCTAAGCCTGCGTACTGTAAACATTAGCAATTCCAGCTTTAACTGGACATCAGACTTTTCTTTTACCAGAAACAAGGAAAAGATTGTTGACCTGCCTGATGGAGATATTATTGCAGAGAAACTATTCGAAGGCCAGCCTGTTAGATCTCACTACGATTATAAATACTTAGGAATATGGTCTACAGAAGAAGCCGAAGAAGCTGCAAAATATGGTGCGCAACCGGGTTATGTAAAAGTAGCAACCAACGAAAAAATTGTAAATGGCGTGAGTGATGGCGGTGTGCACACCTATACCGATACGGATAGAATGATCTTAGGCTCATCGGCCCCTAAATGGTTGCTTGGTGTAAACAATACTTTTAAATACAAAGGTTTTGACTTAGGTACTTTCGTTATGGTACGTTGGGGTCAAACTATACAAAGTAAACTTTTAGGTTGGTACAGAGGCAATGACGGCGGACAACCTGCGGGCGTAGACTACTGGACTCCGGAAAACCAATCTGCTTATTTCCCAAGGCCGGGAATTGGCAGTTCAACCGGACTATCTTCTTTAACCTACGTCGACGGTTCTTTTGTAAAATTAAAGACCATCACACTAGGCTATACTTTACCTGAAAAAGTTAACAGACATCTCTTAATGAGCAGGGCAAGAGTTTATGCCACAGCTTATAATCCGCTTGTTTTTACAAAAAACAAATCGATAAGAGATACCGACCCAGAGACTAACGGATCAGATACTTTCCCGCTATTCACCAGCTTTGTTGTCGGACTAAATGTTTCATTTTAAACCTTTAAAACATGAAGAACTTTCGTAAAACCCTGAATAAATTATCACTTCCAATCATCATCTCTGCATGTGGATTGTTTTCTTCCTGTACACTAGAAGAATATAACCCATCCGGATTTACCTTGGATGCCGTAGCTTCTTCTTCTGTTGATGGCTATAAGAAATTGCTTAACAACTGCTACTTTGGTATGGAAAGGCAGTTATATGGATATAACCAATGGATGATGTTTTGTGAGGGTGGTACCGACATATGGACAAACGCCAAAAACAGCGCAACATCCAATCTGCAGTTTTTTAAATATGGCGGCACATCCAATATCCCTACCAATACCTTAAATACGGTATGGAACGTATGTTACGACGGTATAGGCTATTGTAATCTGGCTATTAAATATGCCGAGATGGCTCCATTCAAGAGCGAAGAAGAGAAGAATGCAACCGTGGCACAGGCATATTTCCTTAGAGCCATGTACTATTTTAATCTTGTAGAGCAGTTTGGCGGTGTAACAGCCCCTACTCAGCCTGTTGCAGATGTAAATCTTCGTCCGGAACGCGTAGCACCACTAGAGATTTATAAAACCATTATTATCCCCGATCTGGAATTTGCAGCACAATGGTTACCTACCACCAATGTAACCACCATCCCGTCAAAGAAATCTGCTATGGGTTTTCTTGCCAGAGCATACTTACAAACTGTAGAGTACGACGACTCTAAAGCTTTTGCAGGAAAAGCACTGGATATTGCCAAAGCCCTCATTAACGATTGTGAATCTGGTGGCAATACCTACAATACTTTTATGTATCCTACATTTGACGAAGTATTTCTGGAAACCAATAATCAACAAAATAAAGAAGCTTTATGGACCCACAGATTTGTTGTGGGCGGTGTAAGTAACAATGCCTGGTATATGAACATGAATAACGAGCTGTTCTACGCCACTGTTACAGATTTTCCGGCCATGCAGTTTTCAGGTACAGATTATACCACCTGGGGACGCAGGTCTAACGGACAGTTTATGCCTACGCACTACCTGCTGTCTCTATTTGTTCAGGATGATGGGACTCTTGATCCACGCTATCACAAATCTTTTCAAACCGAATGGACAGTTAACAGGCCATCATTCACCTGGTCAGAGGCCAATCTTACAACTTTTGACAGAAGCGCAGCGGTAACAACAAGCTCAAATTTAGTTAATGGAGATCTGGGAATCGAGTTTATGCATCCTAACGAACCAGATTATACTACAAAAACTGCCACTAAATTAGATCAAAAATACATTGTTGCAGACTACAACGATGTTTATAATACTGCAGATAAAAAGGTAAAGATGACCTACACCAGAGTAAACAGAACCGGCGGAACTGTTACCAACCCCTTCTTTGGCTTTTATCCCTCTTTAATGAAACATAATAGCAGCAACTATTATACTAACAATCCCAATAATAACCGGTATGGAAACTTAAATGCCACTTTTATGATGAGGATGCCTGAGGTTTACTTAATTGCTGCCGAAGCTGATATTTATGCAAATGGCGGTGCCAATGCTCTGGGCTACATTAATAAAATAAGAGCGAGAGCCGGTGCCAAAACATTAACATCCGCAGTTACCGTACAGACTGTACTGGACGAAAGAGCCCGTGAACTCTGTGGAGAATATGTGAGGTATTATGATTTAAAACGGACTAAGAAACTAAATAAGAATTACCTGATGGAGACCAATCCGGATGTAGGCCAATTCTTCAGAGATGGTGTAAACGAGGTAAAACCTATTCCTTCCAACTTCCTGAACTCTATTCAGGATGGCGGAGTATATTATCAGAACAATGGCTATTAAATTTATTAAAGTCGTTCTTCAGTAAACAACTTACCGGTTGGTTTTTGGGGAGAAGGGCAATAGCCCCGATCCCCATTATTACCGGAATAAACAAACATTAAACACTTCCTTTCATACCATCTTTCTCATCCTTTTCCCGAAGTGGCTGCTTTGGAGCAGGGAGAGATGCCCAAAGGGCAGAGAGGGTTAACCAAACAATTATCGTTACTTTTATTAAGC
>NZ_JBEBVH010000202.1:0-7359 GCF_040392825.1 Pseudopedobacter sp. | reverse complement strand
TTTTTTTTCTGTTTGTTGTTTAATATCATTTTTAAGCGATTTAAGCTATTTTAATTTTTTTATGATAGTTATGTCAAAAAAACTAAAATAATCGTTTTAATGCGATTTATTTATTTTATTTTTTTATTTTTATAAAATGTTGATTATCAGTATTTTATGATTATTTACTCATATGTACCATTAATATGGTTATATCTGATGGTTTTACTCCGGAAATTCTTGAAGCTTGACCTAAAGTCCTGGGTTTTATTCTCATCAATTTTTCTCTGGATTCTTTTGATAAAGAAGTTAATGTATTATAGTCAAATTCTGGATTAATCTCTTTATCTTCCATCTTCTTCATCTTTTCGACTATTTCTAATTCTTTTTCAAAATAGCTCTCATATTTTATTTTGATTTCAGCTTGTTCTATTGTTTCTGCATCAAAGTCTTTTAAATATTCATCAAAGCTGGGAGACATTTCTCTCAGATTACTAACTTCTATTTGAGGTCTGGTTAGCAGATTATATAATTTAGTGCCATGGGTTATTGTTGTAGTACCAAATTTCTCAAGAAAGGGATTAGCATCTGTAGTAGACAATTTTATCTCTTTTGCTTTATGTATTATAGCGTCAGCATTTGCAATTTTATCTTTTACTTTTTGTATTCTTTCTTCAGAAACCAAACCAAGTTCATAACCGATAGGAGATAGTCTTTCGTCTGCATTATCTTGTCTAAGTAACAACCTATGCTCTGCTCTGGAAGTGAACATTCTATAAGGTTCTTCGGTGCCTTTGGTAACAAGGTCATCAATAAGTACACCTATATAAGATTCACTTCTTTTTAATATTAACTCATGTCTATCGTATACTTTTTGATGCGCATTTACTCCTGCAACAAAGCCTTGTGCTGCTGCCTCTTCGTAACCTGTAGTACCATTTATCTGTCCTGCAAAAAACAGATTCTTTATTAAAAGCGTCTCTAAAGTCAAATCCAATTGTTGAGGTGGGAAATAATCATACTCTATGGCATAACCTGGCCTATACAGTTTAGCGTTTTCAAACCCGGGAATTAATCTTATAGCTTTATATTGCACATCTTCTGGTAGAGAAGTAGAAAAACCATTTACGTATATTTCTACTGTTTTTTCTCCCTCCGGTTCCACAAATATTTGGTGTCTTTCTCTCTCCGCAAATCTGTTTATTTTATCTTCGATAGAAGGACAATATCTTGGACCCAAACCTTTAATTCTTCCCGTAAACATTGGTGATTTTTCAAATCCCTCTTTTAAAGTTTCATGAACTTTGTCATTTGTATACGTAATCCAACAGCATCTCTGTTGTAAGGTGGTATTAGTGTCTGTGTAAGAAAACTTACTAGGGTTAGGATCTCCCCATTGTTCTTCCATTAAAGAATAATTTAGGGATCTACCGTCCACACGTGGGGGAGTACCTGTCTTCATTCTTCCTGCTTCAAATCCTAGCTCTACCAAATGTTCAGTAATTCCGGTGGCCGCTTTCTCACCAGTTCTTCCGCCACCCATTGTTTTTTCCCCTATATGAATTACACCATTTAGAAAAGTCCCATTCGTTAGTACTACTGCTTTTGATTCTATTTGAACACCCAGAGACGTTTGGACACCACAGATTCTATTATCCTTTACAATAAGTCTGTTTACCATATCTTGCCATATATCCAGATTTGGAGTCTGTTCAAGCATTAGCCTCCATTCTTCAGCAAAACGCATTCTGTCATTCTGGGTTCTCGGCGACCACATAGCGGGTCCTTTTGATCTATTAAGCATTCTAAATTGAATAGTAGATATATCTGCTATTATTCCAGATTTTCCACCCATAGCATCAATTTCTCTTAAAATTTGGCCTTTTGCTACACCACCCATAGCTGGATTGCAACTCATTTGTGCAATTGTACCCATATTCATGGTTATCAATAAGGTTTTTGATCCTAAATTTGCTGCTGCTGTAGCCGCCTCACAACCAGCATGGCCGCCTCCAACTACTATTACGTCGTATTTATTAAACATTTTTATTAGATGTTCCACGTGGAACATATTAGTTAATTAATAAAAAAGATGTTAATGTTTCACGTGGAACATTAGGAAAGTTCCGATAACTCTAACCATCTATTACTCTTTTCTTCAAGAGATTTGTTGTTTTTATCTAGTTCTTTTATAAGATTATTAATTTTATCTGCCTCTGTTTGATTATTTAAATCTTCTTCTATTCTTTTTATTTTATTTTCTAATTCGGAAATTTCTTTATCTAGATTTTCCAATTCCAGTTTCTCTTTATAGGATAATTTACTTTTATTTTGCTTTTCTATAATAGGAGTGGTATAGTTCTGTTTTTCTTTTTTCTTTTGTTCTTCTTTTTCCAGAACTCTTAATTCTTCTTGTTCTATTCTATAAGAACTGTAATTTCCATTAAATATTTTAATATTTCCTTCTCCCTCTAATATGAAAAGCTGATCTGTTAATTTATCTACAAGATATCTATCGTGTGAAACTAATATTAATACACCAGAGAACTTTTCTAAAAATTCTTCTAAAACATTTAGTGTGTCTATATCTAAATCATTGGTTGGCTCGTCAAGAATAAGAAAATTTGGATTCTTTATTAAAACCTTCATTAAGTGAAGTCTCTTTTTTTCTCCGCCACTTAATAAACTAACAAATCCGTGTTGTTTTTTTGGAGGAAAAAGGAATAAAGTCAATAATTGAGATGCAGTTATAAGGCTTCCGTCTGAAAGAGTAATATATTCAGCTATGTTTTTTACTACATCAATTACTCTCTCTGATTCATTAAAGCTTAAACCAGATTGATTGTAATATCCGAAAACTTTTGTCTCTCCTTTTATAACCATAACCTTGTCGGGAATTAATTCTCCTGTAATTATATTTAAAAAGGTAGATTTTCCTGTTCCATTCTTGCCTGTAAGACCTATTTTGTCCCCTTTTTTAAAAGTGTATGAGAAATCTTTTATAATTTCCTTATCTCCAAATACTTTTGATATATGTTCTATTTCGAGTATTTTATTTCCCTGCCTGGCAATTTTTATATCTAAAGTGATAGCTTCTTTTTTTGTTTGACCTTTTGTCTTTTCCTCCAGTTCGTAAAATGCATCTTTTCTGGCCTTAGACTTAGTTCCCCTTGCTTGTGGCATTCTCCGCATCCACTCCAGCTCTTTCTTTAATAAATTTCGGTTCTTTGCCAGAACAGCATTATCCACAGCTTCTTTTTCTGCTTTCTTTTCTAAATAATAAGCGTATTTACCTTTATAGCTAAACACATTTCCGTTTTCTAACTCTATGATTTCATTACAAATATTATCTAAGAAGTACCTGTCATGAGTAACCATTAATACAGTTTTACCTCCAGTGGTGAGAAAATTTTCAAGCCATTCTATAGTATCTATATCCAAATGGTTAGTTGGCTCGTCCAGGATGTATACATCCGGTTCATCAATCAACAACTTGGCTAAACTTAATCTTTTCTTCTGTCCACCAGATAGAGTAGAAATGCTTTGTTTTAAATCTGTTATTCCAAGCCTTCCTAATATAGTTTTAATATTATGCTCGTATTCCCATGCATTTAGATTACTAATTTCCTCAGTAAGTTTATTTACCAAATCAATATCCGGATTCTCCTGAGCTAGTAATTCTTCATACTCTTTTATAATTTGTTGTTGCCTGTTATTTAGGCTAAAAATGAAATCACTTATAGAATTACCAGCGTCAAACTGCGGATCTTGCTCCATGTAACCGAATCTAGTGTCTTTAGCTTTTACTATCTTCCCTTCTGAAGGTTTGAAATGTTCTGCTAATAACTTCAGTAATGTAGATTTCCCCGCTCCGTTTATTCCAACTAAAGCAACTCTCTGCCCCTGCAGTATTCCAAATGTTAAGTTTCTGAACAACCAATGGTCATTATAGGCATGTCCCAGTTGCTCTGCTGATATAATACTCACGCTAGTTCCTTTATTTTATCTGATGTAAATGTGTAAACGCCTTTTTTATTTATTAATGAAACATTATACATTGCTTTTGCTATATCTAATGCATTTATACTTCTGTATTTATTTAATGAGCCGGCTAATAGTATATCTAACAGTTTAAAAAAGAAAGTAAACACAGTTTCTCCAAATCTGAATTCTTTACGTTTCCCTTTTATTAAAGAGGGTTGATAGATATTTATAGAAGGTATTTTTTTTTCTTTTATGCTATCTTCCAATTCGCCCTTAAGTCTATTATAAAAGATCGAAGAATCCGAATTTGCTCCTATAGCAGAAACTAAATGAAATTGTTTTAATCCTTTTTTAGATGCTATTTCTGCAAATGTATCTGGGATAACTTTATCTACAAAAACGTAATCTTCCTTTTTAGGAGTCTTTTTTTTCGTACTTCCTAAACAAGAAAATAATATGTCACCTTCTATATCTTTTTCTAAATACTTAAAATCTTTAAAATCTGTTATGATTTGTTTCAGTTTTGGATGTTGGATTTCTAGCTGTCTTCTTACAAAAACAGTTACGGAATGGTATTGCTTACTTTCCAGTAATATATTTAAAAGCAGGTTACCAACCAGTCAACTTAAACCTAAAACAATTGCATGAGAATCCACTTACCCTGAATTTATACTACAAAAGTAAGCATTTGGTTTTTTGTAATAAAAATTAGAGCTTCAAACAGTTAGAATATTATTTTTAAATGATTAATAGAAAATCTATTTAATTTCTATATTTGATCATCAAATTATAAGCCATCAATCGTATTTCTTAAAAGAACTGAAAATGGTTTAAATTTATTATATGTTTACGGTTACGTACCCTATAAGTTATGAAAAAAAAATATATAATTTTATTTCTACTGGTCTGCCTATCCGGATATTGCCAGTCGCAGGTTTTAGCAACATTCGAAGGGAAGGTGTTAAACAAGAAAGAAGGGATCTCCGGAGCTTCAATCTCTTTTGTCAATACCTCATATTACACGACTACAGGAACTGAAGGATATTTTAAAATAAGCCCTGTTAATCCCGGGAGATATTTTGTGCATATCAAAGTTGGCGGTTTCCCTGATTTTTTAGAGGAAATATCATTGACCGCAGGGAATAATTATAAGGAATTTAAAATAGAAGAGCTATCGCACCAGTTAAAAGAGGTAATAGTTACTGCCGAGAAAAGGGAAACAAATATACAGCAGACTCCATCCAGTATCAGCGCCTTAGAATCCAAAGCAATCAGCGATGCTAAGATATGGGATATAAAGGATCTGACAGCAATAGTGCCGAATCTGTACGCTGCGCATCCTGGTGACTTGAGAAATGTGGTTAGCATAAGAGGGATAACCACATCTTCGTACGAACCTGCAGTGGCGACTTATATAGACGGGGTCAATCAGTTTAGCTTGGACAGTTATATCTCGCAGTTAAACGATATAGAAAGAATAGAAGTATTAAGAGGTCCTCAAGGCACATTGTATGGAAGAAATGCCACCGGAGGGGTAATTAATATTGTTACCCGTCAACCAGACAACCTTGTTAAAGGCTTTGTTGAACTAGATTATGGAAACTTTGGCTTCCAGCGTTATGCGGCAGGAATAAGAACACCGATAATTGCAGACAAATTATATTTCGGAGCAGCGGGAATGTTTACTCGTAAAGACGGTTTCTTCTTTAACGAATTTACGAACTCTTCCTACGATGACATGAAGCTTCATCAGGGAAACTATTTTTTGAAGTATCAGCCAAATAAACGGTTATCATTGCTTCTTAACGTAAAGCACCAGCAGCAGCTGAATAATGGTGCCTTTCCCTTGGTTTTAGGAATGGAAGAAGCCTTTGAAAAGCCTTTCAGATTAGCACAGAACAGGAGCTCGAGGATGCGGGACCAGACTCTTAACGTTTCTTTAGCTGCTAAATACCAGCATGAAAACTATGTGCTAAATTCCCAAACCTCTTACCAGGAAAACTATCGTTTTTACGAAGATCCGATAGATGCAGACTTCTCCGGTTATGATATCATGGCCGTTGTAAATGATTTTGGGAAAAACTGGAACAGGAATAAAGTCCTCATGCAGGAGTTCCGTCTTTCGTCTCCTCTGCATTCCATTTCCAGATTGAAATGGAATACCGGTATTTATGGCTTTTTACAGGATAGCCCGGTTAAACAAGGTACCTATTATGGTAGCGATGCCGGGATGTACGGTTCCCCGATGACCAATTTTACAGATATCAATATAAACAGCCTTAATGGCTATGGTTTTGCGGGGTTCGGTCAGATAGATTACCAACTATCCCCGTCACTATCCTTAATAGCAGGATTAAGGTACGATTATGAGCATAAGAAGCAACAGATAGAAGGCTTGGTTATTCCGGACGGAGGCGAAGCGCTGGTAACGAGAACAGACACTTCCGCCTCTTCAAGCTATGGAAACTTCAGTCCAAAAATAGCGTTGAGCTATCACTTGTCCGGCAACCACGATATTTACGGAGTATACAGCAGAGGTTTTAGAGCAGGAGGTATAAGTCAGTACGCTTCAAATTCCCCTCAGGCCGCACCTCTTGTTCCATACGATTCGGAACATAGCAATAACTTCGAAATAGGGACTAAGAATACATTTGCAGGGAAGAGGATAAGAGTTAATGCAGCTTTATTTTATACGCAGGTAAGGAACGGGCAAATACCTGTCCTCGTGATGCCCGAAGCACAAACATTAATTCGCAATGCGGCAAAAATGGAAAGCAAAGGGGTAGAATTAGAATTGTTGGCCCTTCCTGTAAAAGATTTGGAACTTGCTTATAATTTTGGGTATACAGATGCTTATTACAAAGACCTAACCCTGGCAGACGATGAAGTAAATAAGGATTTAAGCGGTAATAATCAGGTTTTTACACCCGGAATAACCTCAAATCTATCCTTACAATACAGCTATAGATTGCCGCGAGCTGCCTCTTGCCAATTGTTTGCAAGATTAGAATATAGAAACATAGGAAAACAATATTTTAATTTATCCAATACAATTTACCAGAACACTTATGAAATCCTGAATTCCCGTTTAGGTGTCCGTTACAAAAAAGTAGAATTATCAGTATGGGCTGCCAATATTACTGATAAAAAGTATATCAGCTACGCCTATGATTTTGGAGCAGTACATTTAGGAGAGCCCAGAACATACGGTCTAACAGTTAGAACTAATTTTTAATGTTTAATCGGTAACGTAACCCTATTTAGGACTAAATATAAATCGAAATATACAGTTTATGAAAGATATTGAAATTGTAGCAGTAGACTCTAATTTCCAACGAGAAGAACTAAGTCATTATTTTGGTTTCAAGGGAGGATATCTAACCGAATTATGGCAAA
>NZ_JBEBVH010000201.1:0-7405 GCF_040392825.1 Pseudopedobacter sp. | reverse complement strand
CTTAATGTTAACAAACCATGAATTAGGAAATAAAAAAGGTCTGCTTGCCAACTGCAAACAGACCTTTTGATAAAAGAAAACAGAAAACTATTTATTTTCTTTAAGCTTATTATAACGTAATAAAGCTTCAAGGAAATAGTAATCTGCATATATTAACGGCACATCTATCTCACTATTGTGCGGAAAACTACCAACAGAGTGTTTTAAGATAAAACCAGAATTGGTACCCGGCTCGGCTAAATATTCTTTGCCTGACAAAGATTTCAATATATGCTCTGCTGCACCGAAATATTTTTTCCCTTCTTCTCCGGCATAGGTACTTAACTCTAACATTGCGGAGGCTGCCAAAGAAGCTGCTGATGCATCTCTGGGAATATAATTTAATTTATTTTGCCCCTTGTAATCCCAATCTGGTGTGTAGCCTTCCTGTTCTACATTAAAATCCCAGTAAGGTATTTTGTCTTCGGGAAGATTTGGATGATTGATAAAGAAATCTGCTACTTTTTTAGCATGTTCCAAATATTTCGGGTCTTTTGTTTCGCGATACATTAGCGTATAACCATAAATTGCCCATCCTTGTCCTCTTGACCATGTAGAGTTATCTGAATAGCCCTGGTTGGTTTGCTGATGTAACACCTCACCTGTTTTCACGTCGTAATCTACCACATGGTAAGTACTATAGTCAGCTCTAAAGTGGTTTTTCATAGTTTTATCTGCATGCGATATAGCTACATTTTTGTATTTAGGATCTCCTGTTAGTTTGGAAACATAGAAAAGCAATTCCAGATTCATCATATTGTCTATGATAACCGGATATTTCCATAGTGTTTTACCATCCCAGGACATCTTATCGTTCCACGATTTAATCAATCCTACGTTATCATAATATCTTGTTAGTGCAGATTCTGCAGACTGGATTAATATTTTATTGTATTTATTGATTTTAGCAGTATCTTTTTCTAATCTTACCGCATTTCCGTAAGAGCAGTACATTACAAAGCCAACATCGTGGTGTTGAGTTAAAAATTTAGCTTCTTCTAAAGCCTCTGTCCATTTTTCTGCTGCAGCTTTCCATTTCGGGTCCTGGCTATACTCATAAATATACCATAATCCGCCCGGGAAAAATCCCTGTGTCCAATCCCAGATATCGGTACCTTTTACAGACCCATCTGGATTTGTAGTACGGGGAAAACTGGTCAAATCTGTAGACTGGTTTAACATAATTTCGTATTGCTTTTCTGCTACATCGAAATCATTTTTCACAAAATCTTGTTTAGAACCACACGACGACAAGGCAGCAGCAAATGCAACGAAACTTACAATTAATGAATTTTTAAACATCACTTCTCTTTTATATATTTTTTATTTGATAGATTTAAAAAAGCCCTTAGTAAATTACCATCACAGTATTAGAACTAAAGGCTTTTTAAATTATGGATTAACCACTATTTCGAATTCTTTCACCACTTTATCTCCACCATAAACATTTTCATTGGAGGCTACAAAAGTGACTTTATAAGTTCCGGCTTTAGTAAACACATAGCTATACTCATCTATGCGCGTACTCATGTTTTTAAGAGCGACCCCTGTATCCGGAATAACAGAAGTTAAGAAGAATCCCTTAGTCATTACCCAGGCTTCATTCCCCGGAGCATTTGCACCAGCTCCCTGATTTCTTAATCTTGATGTATTAGCACCACCATCTATAATCCAATTTACGGCACTATTCCCTATCAACAACGACGACCAACCTCCTGTTGCTAAAGTAAGTACAGGAATAATTTTACCCTCTGTTGTTTTGGTTTTGATATCAAATTTATTGATGAACACCCTCGGTTGGGCAGAAGAATTACTTAAACCAAGATATTTAAAAGCGAAATAAATTGGTTTTTCCTTATCTATTGTAAAACCGATATTGGATAGCCCTAACAAATTAACCACGCCAGAAGCGGTATAGTTTTCTGCATTGTCTAATGGAGAAAAAGTAAAGGCACTTGAAATGTCAACCCAATCGCTTTCGTTAAAAGTGGTCTTATCTCCGTTATATTTTTGCGAAGCAAATAATGATATTGGATTGGGCTGTCCTGCTAAAGTTCCGTACCTTTTATGCGAAGCGAATTCAAGTGTAATTTCATTACTTTCTGCAAAGATTCTATTTCTATTGATATATTGATGACCTTCTTCGCCAGAATAAAATGTTAATTGGTCTGGATTTCCAGATACTCTAAAAGTGACTGTATCGTTTACCTTATATGATGTTTGCGTTGGAGCAACATCAAACTTTAATTCAACAGCTTCTTTTTTATTACAGCTCGATAATCCCAGAGCTATAATTGACATTAGAAATAATTTTCTCATTTTCATTTACAGATTAAAGATTACCAACCTTGATTTTGAGACATAGCTTTATTGAGCGATAATTCGTCTAGTGGTATAGGTAATAATACATTTCTGGACGACACGTTTTTTGGACCAAAAGCAGTATACTTACGGGCAGTAGGTGTATTTGCTTCGATATCGCTTGCTAAACCATGCATAGTATTTTCCAAAATATTCCATCTTACCAGATCGAACTTTCTCAAGCCTTCAAAGGCCAGTTCTCTAAATCGCTCGTTTCTGATAAACTGCCTCATCATATCTTTATCACCTCCTATAGCAGATGTGCTGTCTATAGCGTGTGCTCTATCTCTCACCATTTTCACTTTCAGTCCGGCTTCGTTTACATCATCTAATTCGTTTTTAGCTTCGGCATACATCAACAAAACATCAGAAAACCTTAACAAAGGAAAATTAATTGGTGTATAGTTTTTATGACGCGGCTTCAGCGTCTCATAGTTTCTTCTAAATTTGGCTGAAAACCTATTGTCTAATTCCGGTCTTGCACTAGATACTCCTGTTGTATTATTATATGCATATGGTGCAATATTCCAGTCTCTTCTTTGATCGGTATCATTAGCTCCGTAATGTTCATATAGCTTTCTGGTAGCTAATATAAAACCGTAACTATATCCTAAAGAATCTATGGTTTCTGATGTAAACTGGATTCCCGCAATATTACCATGTCGGCCAGCCTCAAAATCTGTAGAACGGTTACCTGCAAACTCTACTTCCCATATAGACTCGTCTATATTGAAGACAGATTCTGCAGCCATATCTTTAAATAATTGTTTATAGTCACCAACTAATTTATGCTGATAATCTCCATTTACAGGATTAACAAGTTTGCCTGCCCATTCCGCTGCTTTTTCGTAATAAGGTCTTCCTCCGTTTAAAGGTGCTCCTGCCATTTTAAGATAAACACGAGCTAATATTCCTCTAACTGCAGACTTGGTAACTCTTCCTGAATGACCATAAGCTGTAATTGGCTGTACCATACCCTCTGCTTCTTCCATTTCTGATGTAATGAAACTATACAAATCATTTAATGATGCTTTGGGTGTATTTACATCATTTACCGAATAAGTAGGTACTTTCTTTAGAGGAACTCCTCCGAAATTACTGGTTAATACAAAATAATAGTATGCTCTTAAAAACTTAGCTTCGCCTTTCGCTATAGTTTTCTTAGCTTCATCCATTTTCGCAGCGTCTACTTTACTTAAGAAAACATTGGCTCTTTCTACGCCTTCATATAAATATTTCCATAAGTTACGAACCAACTGATTGGAGGAATCGTAAATATAAACTTCGGGTCCTGTTAAAGCATTACTCCTTTGCCAAACACCTTCATCAGACATAGATAAATGATAAGGTAAGCTGCTTCCATAAAAATCTTCGTTCCCTAATACAGAATATATACCTGTTAAACCAATATTCACATCATTTTCATTAGTGTAATAGTTGTCTTTTACAACAAATGTTGGTTCTTTATCCAGGAAACTGGAACAGCCCGATGCACTTAGCACAGTAACAACCGAAAGCCCCAGAAAAGCCCTTTTATATAGAGGTGCTCTTTTTATTATATTTAAACTTTTCAATATCTTTTTCATGATCTGTCAATATTATAGTGAAAGATTTAATCCGAACACAATGGTTTTCGGTCTTGGATAAGAAGAATAATCAAATCCAGGAGTTAAACCAGAATACATTACTGCAACCTCAGGATCGTATCCCGAATAATTAGTAATAGTAAACAAGTTTTGTGCTGACGCATAGAATCTTAAAGATCTTATTTTGAACTTCTTAAGCGCTACCGGATCTATTGAATAACCTAAAGAGACAGTTTTTAATCTTATGTAAGACCCGTCTTCTACAACTCTTGTAGAATAAGAGTTACCTAACGGTCCCTGACCTCCTAATCTAAACATGTCTGTATCTGTATTATCCGGTGTCCATCTATCTGCAAAGGAGGCAAACTGGTTCGTTCTTGGCCTCACACCATATTCAAACATCAATCTGTTAGCATTTAAAATATCGTTTCCATAAGACCATTGGAAGAATACATTCAGATCAAATCTCTTATAATTTAATGTGTTTGAGAAACCACCCTGATGTATAGGATAACCTCTTCCAATAACTGTTCTATCGTTATCATTAACCACACCATCACCATTTAAATCTTTGTACTTGATGTCTCCCGGTTTTATACTCTCACGCGGATTTCCATTGGTTGGAATATTCCCTTTAAGCGCTCCCAATTCGTTAAAGTCTTCGGGTTGATAAACACCATCCCAAATCATGCCATAGAATTGCCCTAAAGGCTGACCTATTTTAGCTATATACAATGGAACAGTGGCATAATCCTTATCCCAATTTAATGCACTTGTTAATGATTCCTGATTTTGGGTTAAAGACAAAACTTTATTTCTATTGAAAGCTATATTAATTGATGAGTTCCAGTTAAAGTCTTTTGTCTTGATGATATCACCAGATAAACTAATTTCTAAACCTTCGTTACTTGTACTACCAATATTTTTAAATGCTGATGCATATCCTGTCGACGTTGGTAATTGTGCATTTAACAATAAATCTGTTGTTTTCTTTTTATAATAATCTACCGTTAAGTTTACCCTTTGCTTAAAGGCACCTAAATCTATACCTATATTGCTTTGTGCGGTGCTTTCCCATTTTAAATCCGGGTTAGCAAGCGAGCTAATGAATAAACCCTGTGCTAAAGAGTTTCCAAATGCATAATAACCATTGTCATTAGGACCAATATTATCAAAACTCAATCTCGCGTAAGTCGCGTACTCCGATACTCTGTTATTTCCTGTAACACCATAACCTAATCTTAATTTGGCTTCTGTGAAAACTCTTTGATTTTTCATAAAGTCTTCATTAATGAACCTCCACGCAAATGATCCTGATGGGAAAAATCCCCATCTGTTTCCTTCAGCAAATTTAGAAGAGCCATCTGCCCGGTAAGATGCTGTTAAAATATATTTACCATTATAGTTATAGGTAGCTCTTGCCAGATAAGACATTAAAGACCAAGATGTATTTATAGACATAATTGGCATTGCTGTTCCCTGACTAAGCCCTGCTAAGCCCAAACTTTCATTTGGCAAATACATAGCTCCTACACCATAACGTTTATAGTTATTTTCCTGAAACGTAACACCGGCTACCACATTTAAATTATGAACCTTATTAAAACGCTTGTTATAAGTCAACAAGTTTTCATTTAACCAGGTGTCGCTTTCGGTGTATAAGATACTACCGTTAACTTTATTTAAACTTTGCGGATGTCCATAGCGTGTTTGGGAATTATTAAATACATCGTTTCTCCAGTCCGAAGAGTTAATTCCTCCGCTAATTTTTAATTTCAGTTCTTTTGTAAATGCATATTCTGCAAAACCATTAAAGATTACGCGTTTATTAAAAACTTCTCTTAATTCATTTTTAGCAGATAAGATTGGATTTATACGATAATCATTATTTGTATTTACATCCGGATCTATTAAATTATCTGCAAGATCCTGATTCGGGATATAGGTAGCCGGACGGTAACCCCAAACACTGTACATTAAATAATTCATAGATGAATTTCTGGAATCCGGATCGCCCGGAGAAGTACCATATGTTTTAGTGCTGGTATATCTTGCATCTACTCCAACTTTAAATTTATCGTTAAATGTTTGATCTAAAGTTACTCTACCCTGTTTTCTATTGAAACCTGAGTTTATAATTACCCCTTTCTGGTCAAACAGATTGCCAGAGAAAGAATATCTGGTAGATTTATTACCTCCCGATACAGATAACGAATGGTCCTGCATACCTGCTGTTCTAAAAAGTTCGTCCTGCCAATCATATCCAGCAACATTTTTATAAAACTCTAAAGTTGTATCTCCCCTTAAATAGGTAGATTGAATTCCTGTTGGATCACGCTCTGCTTCCATTCTAACAAACTCATAAGGACTCATTAAATCCATTTTTTGGATTACATTCTGGAAACCTCCATATGCAGAGTAGTTGATAGTAGGCGCTCCCTCTTTTCCTCTTTTTGTAGTTATTAAAATTACACCGTTTGCACCCCTGGCACCATAAATTGCTGTTGCAGAAGCATCTTTCAATACTTCCATAGATTCAATTTCTGCCGGATTCAGAATATTATTATTGGCATCCTCCATCGGGAAACCATCTATAACATATAAAGGTGAGTTATCTTGTGTTAATGAATTGGCACCACGAATTACGATATTCATGCCACCGCCTGGTTTACCGTTTTCAGATTGTACCTGCACCCCTGCAACACGACCTGCCAATGCTTCCAATGCGGTACCTACCGGTGCTTTTTGCAAGTCCTCCATTTTCACAGACCCTACAGCTCCGGTAACATCCCTACGCTGCACTTCTCCATAACCAATAACCACTACTTCGTTAAGGGCTTTATTTTCTTGTGCCAGTTTTACATTGATTACGCTTTTATCTGCAACTGCAATCTCCTGCATCACGTAACCCAAGTATCTAAATACCAAGGTAGGTTTTTCATCAACCTGAACCTTAATGGTGTACTTTCCATTTACATCAGTAATAGCTCCTAATGTACTCCCCTTAATAGAAACACTTACTCCTACCAAGGGATCTCCTTGTCCTGCATCTAATACTAAACCTGTTACTTGTCTGGTGTTTTGGGCAGACAGATTTAGATAGGAGATGAGTAAGAATAGAAAAAGAAAAACCTTCCTCATAAATTTTTAATTTAATAGATCAATACCTTGTTTTTAATTCTTTTTCAGACTCGAATGTTTAGGTCTGATATTTCGTTTAATTAATGTGTTATCTCAAAATTCATGAAATATGCGTCAAAAGAAGGGTAATAATTAATTAAAATAAGGGTAATAATTAGTTTATAAAACACTTTAAAGCATACAATAGACCCGATTATTTATTTACCCCTATCAGGATTACCATTTCTTAGCTTCATTTAAAACCAGACCAGTTTGTTTTTTAAAAAGTGAGTTTATAG
>NZ_JBEBVH010000200.1:0-7436 GCF_040392825.1 Pseudopedobacter sp. | reverse complement strand
ATTTTGATGGAGATAGAAGTGATTACAATGTCATTAATAATCTTGGACCAGATAAAAAAATAGATATTACAAATAGATATCCGCTGGTTACAGCGAGAAATGGAGAATCTGGTATTACTAACAAACCAAATTTAATGGACCTGGTACAACCAGGGGACAAATTTAATATTGCGATAAGGTACAGGAAGCGAGCTCCAGCCACTTCCGGAGCTACTATTTGGTTTAGTAATCTGAAATTATATTACACAAACGGAGTAAATGTCTCTGAAACAGCGTTATCGCTAAAGAATGATTTTTTACAGTATTGTGCTTGTAATGAGAACAAAATTCCAACCAGATCGGAAAACAGAAGCTACAACGAAACACCTACACAGTACATTATCATGTGGCCTAATAATACCGCTGCCGTTAATACAGCCAATAACGCAGCCGGATACACAAAATATAGTGTATCATCTGATCAGGATGAGTATTGGGTCACTCAGCAATACACTGTTGAAGATGGTTTTGAGATCAAAGATTGGGCTAAGCCAATAAAATCTTATACAGATCCGAAATTAACTTTTTATAATTATTACTATACAATTCCAGGAACTTACAAAGTAGTTTTTGAAGCTAAAAATGCTTCTGCTAAAGGAGAAAAGAGCATAACAAAAGAGATCATCTTAACTATTACTGAATAAATTTTTATCAAATAAATACTAAAAGTATCATGAACGTTTTAAAGTCCTGTTGTGTATTTGTCTCACTTGCTTTATCATTAAATTTAAGCGCTCAGACGAATTCGTCGAATGACGCAGGAAGCATTAACAAGTACATAATACCTTCCTCATTGATGGAGCTTGATGCAACAAGAATAGGAATTGTAGAAGATAACAGGGTTCAAAATCAAAAAGGTATATCACTTAAAGAGGGTAGTAAAAGTTATATAGAATCGCCCGATGCCAGGCCGGATATCACTATTAATCTGCAAGATGTAAAATCAGGAAGGTATAGAATGCATACTGTTGCGTACACTAACGCGTATGGAGCAGAGCTAATGAAGAAGGCTAAAGGTAAATACGAGTCTTTATTTATGAAGATTCAAATAGATGATCAAAGGCCAACTAAAAGGGTAGTATATGTACCGTGGGATCGTCCCAGACAAGAGACTGGAAAATTTGATATCGATAAAAATAAAACCATGAAAATATGGCTCCCAAAAGGAGTCATATTTGATAGGGTTGAGCTATCAACTTATACACCTCCAAAGGTTCCTGCACAGGCAGCTAATTATTCACCAAAAGTTGTTCCTTTAAATACAAGACCAAGACTTTGGGTAAATAGTGAATCGCTACCAATTGTAAAATCCCGTTTAGAGAAAGGAGAGAATAAAGCTTATTGGGAAAAGGTAAAGAATTCAGCTTTACTACCTTTCGAATTTAAATTTGATCCGAAAGAGGAAGTTGCTTTCAATGAAAAACTGGAAAAAGCAGCAGAATTAAAAGCATTCTATTACTTGATGACAGGTGATAAAAAAATTGGCAGAGAGGCCATTGGGTTAATAAAAGACTATATTTCTCATGTTGAATTTGGTAATATTCTCGATATTACAAGAGAGATTGGAAGAACGATTTATATTTCATCGGAAGTTTATGATTGGTGTTACGATATAGTTACTCCGGAAGAGAAAAAGATTATTGTTAGCAATTTAATGAGATTGGCTGATGATATGGAAATTGGCTGGCCACCGTTTCTTCAAAGCGTCGTAAACGGACATGGTAATGAAGCTCAGGTAAATAGAGATTTATTAAGTATGAGTATAGCTATTTATGACGAGAATCCTCAGCCTTACCAATACGTTTCTTATGCGCTACTGGAAACCCTGGTTCCCATGAGAAAATTTGAGTATCAGTCTCCCAGACATAATCAAGGTGTGAATTATGGTTCATATAGATTTACGTGGGATATGCATGCTGCCTGGTTGTTTTACAGAATGACGGGTAAAGCCGTATTTGATGACAATATTAAAAATGTACCTAAATTTTGGCAGTACATGAGGTTGCCTGACGGGGAAATGTTTAGAGATGGCGATGGGTTTGGTAGCGCTGCTCCGGGAAAATCCTATTATTGGAAATCACCGCTATGTATGTTTTTATCCTATAATTATTCCGGAGATCCAAAAATAAAAGGAGAATTTGAAAGACAAGGAGGAGTGTTGGACAATCCGGTTTTGTATCTTTTATTGAATGACCCGGCTATTAAAGCAGATAAAGACTTAAATTCTTTGCCTTTAACTATGGATTTTGGTCCGGTTCTGGGATCTATGGTAGCGAGGACGGGTTGGAATATGGGCAATACCAGTAATGATGTAGTGGCAGAGATAAAAGGTGGTGGATATCATTTTGGAAATCATCAACATGCAGATGCCGGCGCTATGCAATTGTACTACAGAGGACTTCAGTTTGGTGATATAGGTGTATATAAGTTTTATGGCACACCTTACGATTATAATGTAAGCAAGCGGTCTGTAGCTCATAGCATGATGTTAGCATTAGATCCTAAGGAGAAATTTGATAGAACAGACGGAAATGACGGAGGGGCCCGCTTTATTCAAATTCATCCTAAAACACCGCAGGAAGTAACAGGAAATCCTGTCTTCAACTATGGTGAAATAATTGCTAAGGATTATGGGCCTTCATTACAAAAGCCATTCTATAGTTATTTTTCTGCAGACTTAACTAAAGCATATAGTAAAAAACTCGAATCCTATAAAAGAAGCTTTTGTTTTTTGAACCTGGAGCGAGCGGATATTCCCGCTATGATTGTGGTATATGATAATATGGTTACCAGTGATCCCACTTTTAAAAAGTACTGGCAAATAAATGCTTTCGAAGTTCCTGAGATTAAATCGGATGAAATTGTATTGCATAGCCAAAAAGGTGAATTAACAGGAAATACTTATGTGAATATGTTACTTCCAAATGCATCTGACAGGGATATTGTTGTAAAAGGAGGAAAAGACGCAAATGAGGTCTTTGGAAAGAAATATACAGCTCCAATTGTCAATAGAGAATCTTCGGCTAATAGAATCATGATTTCGCCAAAGAAAGATCAGAAGAAAGACCAATTTTTAACTGTATTTCAGGTAACTGCAGATTCTATTAAACCTATGCCTTTAAAACATTATGATATAGGGCGTGTGAGTGTGATAGTGGCGGATAAATATGTTGTATGTATCAATAAAGATGATCAGTTTATATCTGAATCTTTTCAGATAGATATTCCGGAAAGGAAAAACTATAAAATAGTGCTTACAGGTCTTCGTTCGGGCAAATGGGGCGTCATGAATTCAAAAGGAAAATTAATTGCAAGTATAGAAGTAAAGGAAAATAAAAATTGTGGCTTTTTTGAGGCCATTCAAGGAAAATACACTATAAAGCCGATTTAGCATAATAGGTTTTTAAAAATGACTGCTCAAAAGTCTAAAATGTTTCATTTCAACGGCTTTAAAAAGAAAGATCCCATTTAGAATAGCTTCTGAATGGGATCTTTCCTTTACTCGCCGGATAAACTGGCGAAGAAGAGCGATACAAGAGCTTTTTTAAATAACCCTCTGACCGTATTTACAATTACTTGCCATACGATTCATCCCACTTAGCCTTGATTTTATTTAGTAATTGAATATTTAACATCAAATGTCGGGGTGTATGGTAATTCTCTATACGAATACCCTCTTTCTGGAAAGTCATTTTTCTATCGCCCCCGATGTTCCATAACCTATATCCGTGTTTTTTTAGAGGGTAGGTGTTTATTACATGGTTATAAGCTTTATCAAACCATCTATATGCCCATTCATCATCGGTGAATTCAATAATCATCATTAATCCTATTAAAACTTCCTGTTGTGCCCACAGGACCTTTTCAAGCAGCCATTTGTTCTCGTTTACATTTTCCAGTCCATGAAAAACTCCCCCGTAAACGTCATCCCAGGCCACTTCTACATGATATTTGAATAAATCACAGGATTTATTAAACAGAGCATGATCGTTCCTTCTAATGGCCTCATCCATAATCATCCACAGAGATTCTATGGCATGCCCTATGTAAACAAATTGGTCTAAACCGTCTTTGGGAAGAGAAAGATCTTTTTCGAGAAACTCTACCATCAGACCAAATTCAGGATTAAGGTGATGGTTGAGCAAAGCGTCTAAACATCTGTCTGATAACGCCTCTATATCTGCATCATATTCATGTTTAAGTATGCTTTTTGATAGACTTAGCATAATCATCCAGTGTCCTAAAACTCTTGGTTTCCTTATGGTAGATACATCAGGTCTGTAGTCAAAATCATATAGATAATCTTCGCTGTCATATAATTCTACACAATTAAAAATGATGTCTTTAGCCTGTTGGATGTAGGAAACATCGCCTGTTGCAATACTATATTCAATTAGCCCTTCAGCAACGAATAAGTCGCCATAAATATCAGGATTGCGCTCTTTTAGGTCATTACCGAACTGGTCATAAGCCCAGGGCCATAATGCATAGTCCCTTTTAGCTTTAAAGAGTAAATCGATAGTTTTCTTAGCTATTTCTAAATATTGCGGGTCTTTTTTAAAATTGTTATATAAATAAGAGTATACCCAAACTCCGCGCCCATCAAACCAGGTCCGCTTATTTTTAGTTATGTTATTTCCTGCCCGGTCTGTATTACATTTAAATCCACCATGTTGATGATCAATGATATACTCATCCATAAAAGGTAGAAAATCATCAAATAAATTTTCATGATATTGTTTTAGTAGTTCATCAAGTGAGAACCCTGCTATAGTTGTATTCATATGCTTAAATATTAATTGTCCTCATTCAAAGCTTTTAACATATCTTCTGCTTCTGGTTTTATATTTTTAAATAACAATCCCCATCCGACATAAATTATGATAGATACGATGATAGGTGAGGATATATCTACCGCCAGACTTACAGTAGCAAAACTCTTTAGCAATATAAAAGTTAACAGACCTCCGAATATAGAAAGCAGAGCAGCTCTGCTGTCACTGTATTTAAAGGCAGGTAATAAACCTAATATCATAGGAACGGCGGTTGGTCCAACTAAAGCCGCAAACCACGAAATAATTAATCCGAATACGCCCCCGAAAGATTTAGATTCAAAGGCTATAATAATAGTAACAAGAACAAATAAGAAGGTTGTTATTCTGGCAATAAATAACATCTTTCTTTCATTAAATGAGGTTATTTTTTTATATAAAACGGGTAAAATATCCCTTGTTATTACAGCAGATATGGTATTTGCATCAGCTGCGGTCATTGCCAATGTATTTCCAAACATAGAGGCTAACAGCAAACCCACTAAACCATGTGGTAAAAATTTCATGGCCATTAGTGCATAAGATTGTGTAGGATCAGCTAAATCCTTCAAAAAAATAGGCGAGGCAAACATCGGAAAGAATAGTACTAAAGGCCAAATCAAATACATTAACATAGAAAGCATAGCCGCTTTTTTTGCTTCTGAACCTGAGGGAGAAGATATAAACCTGGTAGCTAAATGCCATGTACCACCACTATAGCTAAAAAAGCTGATAACCATATATGATATTGCAAAGCCTAATGTATAAGGAGAATTGAAGGCATTAGCGTGACTTTCTGGTAATCTGTCCCACATGGTGAAAATTCCGGAAGCACCGTCACCTAAATTAATTAAAACCATTACCAATAACGTAATGCCTGCAACAAATTGAATAATAAAAGATGCCAGATCATTTATTACATCAGCCCACAATCCACCAATTGTTATGTAGATCATACTTACAGTTCCGGCTAATAAGATTCCATGAGCAAATGAAAGTCCGGTAAAAGCATTTAATAAAATTCCTATGGCGGCCCATTTTGCACCTACATCAAAAATTTTTATGATTACACCGCTCCAGGCCATTACTTGTTGCGTAGGCAAATTATATCTTAATGCGAGATATTCGGTAGGTGACTGAATTTTTAATTTTGATCTTAGTCTTGCCCATCTGGGAGCAATAATAAATGTAGTGCCAATCATAGCAATTGAGATACTTAAAGCCCACCATATATAAAGCGTAAAGCCATGGGTATATGCTATTGCAGCGTAAGCAACAAACACTGCACCACTATAACCAGAAACATGATGGGAAATTCCCGAAAGCCACCACGGGAGTTTCCCTCCGGCGGTATAGAAATCTGCTGATGACTTGATACGCATGTATCCCCAAACCCCCATAGCCAGAAGAACAAAGAAATAAGTAAAAAGAATGATGTAATCTAATTGTGCCATAATTTTTAATAAATAGTATTTATAATGATTTTATAGTTTATTCTTGCTTCGGTAACGTTACCGTAAATCAAATATATATTTATTTTTTAATATTAAATGATGTTTTTGTAAAAAATGTGTTAAGATAATTTTGATTTAATATTTATATTCACTAATTTCGGTTACGTAACCGTAATATATTATAATTACTAACCTTATATCCGTTTCAAATGATGAGTAATCTTTTTTTTAAATGGGCTAATCCTCGATTATTTTTAACACCTATGACAGGCTTGTGTGTAATCATACTTGTCCTGATAGCGATGTTTAATAATGAGGCTTTTAGTCAGGCTTCAAATTCTTCTGTAATAGGGAAGATAACAGATAGTGAGGGACGTGGAATCCCAGGAGTTGAAATCTATGTAAAAGAATCAGCAAAATCCACACTATCTCAGAAAGGTGGTTTATACAATTTAAATTTGGATAAATCCGATTCTACTATAGTATTCAGTAAACTTGGCTATATAAAACAGGAGCTAAGTATTGGAAACAAGAAAGTTATCAATGTAAAACTAAAAACTGAGAGCAGCCTTTTTAATGAAGTGGTAAATATTGGCTACGGAGCTAAACCATATCAAGAAGTGGCTGGAGCATTGACAACAGCGAAACCGGAAGACTTTATAAAAGCCCCGGTTGGCAATTTCGATGATGCGCTGTCTGGTAGAATGGCAGGTGTTAAAATTACTTCGTTAACTGGTCAGCCAGGTGAAAATGCAGATGTCGTTATACGTGGAGCTAATTCTTTATACAAGGATTATTCGCCGCTTTACGTAATTGATGGCGTTGTTGTGGAGAATATCGGTAACGTAACCATAAATCCGGAGGAAATAGCGTCTGTCAGCGTATTGAAAGATGCATCATTAACTTCTATATATGGCTCCAGAGGTGCAAATGGTGTATTAATCATTAATACTAAAAGAGGACATGTTGGTAAAGTACAGATATCATTAAACAGTACGGTAGGATTTCAACAGTTTACAAATAAAATGGAAATGATGAATCCTTATGATTTCGTAAAATACCAGACAGAAATTAATGCGCAGGAAGCAAATGAGCTTTATAGCAGAGCATCTTTAGATCCATCGGATCCATT
>NZ_JBEBVH010000199.1:0-7559 GCF_040392825.1 Pseudopedobacter sp. | reverse complement strand
CATTTTTTACCTCGATAAGTAAAAACACTGACAGGGTATTTATATTCGGGAGATAGTCTATGATAGCAAGCAACCGCTTATGCGAACATAGAAATGGTTAATGATATAGATATAAAAATGGACCTTTAAGTTTGTGTATAAATAGTACCTCTGTCAGGGTAGCGCTCTCTCAAAGAGAACCCTGCGATAACAAAACTTTAATAGAGAGATCATCTCCCTCATCCGTCCTTCGGACACCTTCTTTATTGTTAAATGGTGTGATAATATTTTTAAATATATTCCTGTCCGAATTTTTGTTTTACATCAGCAACTATTTCCTTAACATGCTGTTCGTTTTTTCTGGGACAGATTAAAAGAGTATCATTCGATTCCACCACAATATAATCATGCAGTCCTTCTAAAATTACCATCTTTCCTTTAGGCACATTCACCATACAATTAGAAGAATTATACATCATTACTTTTTCTTTGTTGGTTACGGCATTTCCTACATAATCTTTATCTGAAAGTTCGTAAACCGAAGCCCAGGTACCTAAATCAGACCAACCGAAATCTGCCGGCATTACATATACATTATTGGCTTTTTCCATAATGCCATAATCAATGGAAATATTTACGCATTTCTGAAACCCTGCCTGGATATAAGCAGATTCCGATTCAGTATTATAATGTTTTTCACCTTCTTTGAATATTTCGTTCATATCGGGCAGAAACTTATCAAAAGCGGCATTAATAGAATTTGCAGACCAGACAAAAATGCCAGAATTCCATAAGAAATCTCCGCTGGCCAAAAAGGTTTCTGCAATTTCTAAATTAGGCTTTTCTGTAAAAGTTCTCACCTTATGCAGATCTTCACAAAGGAGTTCATCCGAATATTGAATATAGCCGTAACCTGTATCTGGTCTGGATGGCTTAATACCCAAAGTAATAAGACAGTCGTACTTTTCAGACGCATCCAAAGCTTTGTTGATAGTTTCAACAAAATTCTCTGTGTCTAAAATTAAGTGGTCTGACGGTGCCACTACAATATTTGCATTTGTATTGATCTTCCTGATCTTTGCTGTTCCATAAGCTATGCAAGGTGCTGTATTTCGCATAACCGGTTCGCAGATTATCTGGTGTTCGGAAAGCTCCGGAAGATGTTCCTTAACCAAAGAACGATATATTTCATTGGTTAAAATGTAAATGTTTTCTACAGGTACAATTTTCTTAAACCTGTTAAAGGTAGTTTGTAAAAGGCTTTGTCCTGTTCCTAAGATATCTAAAAACTGTTTCGGAAAAGATGTTCTGCTAACCGGCCAAAAGCGGCTTCCAACCCCTCCAGCCATAATTAGTGCAAAATTGTTACTCATTATAAAAAATTATATGATACCTTCTTTTAATAAATCATGTAGATGAATAATACCCTCGTAAGCATTATCATCGTCAATAACTACAATTTGGGTAATATTGTTTTCTCTCATTATTTTTAATGCATTTACAGCAAGTTCATCTGCGTGAATAGTTTTCGGGTTGGAACTCATAATGTCTTTTGCCGATAACTTATCAAAGTAAGTGAATTTTTCCATCATTCTTCTCAAATCACCATCAGTTATTACTCCTTTTATATAATTATTTTCAGAAACCGCCGTAATTCCCAGTCTTTTTTTAGTTATTTCTAAAATAACCTGCCTAATATTACTATTTAGATTCACTTCAGGCTTGTCATTTTGAGAAGATAAGTCTCTAACCTTTAAATAAAGCCGCTTTCCTAAGGAACCACCGGGATGAAATTTTGCAAAATCTTCGGAAGTAAATCGCCTTAATTCCAATAAACAAATGGCAATAGCATCGCCCAGTACCAACTGTGCAGTTGTACTGGTCGTGGGTGCCAGATTCAATGGACAAGCTTCCGCTTCTATTGTTGCATTAATAACAAAGTCAGACTGCTTTGCTAAATAGGAATTTGTATCGGCAACAATACAAGCTAAGGGGTTATTGCCTTGCTTTAATAGCGGAATAAGAACTTTAATTTCGGATGTATTCCCGCTTTTAGAAACGCATAAAACCAAATCGTTACTTTGAATTATACCTAAATCTCCGTGTATGGCCTCGGCGGCATGCATAAAAATAGAAGGAGTACCGGTAGAATTTAAAGTAGCTACTATTTTTTGTCCTATAATTGCGCTTTTACCAATGCCTGTTACAATAACGCGTCCCTTTAGTTGAATTATAGTTTCTACCAGATTTACAAAATCATCGTTAAGATAGTCTGCAAGCTTTGCAATTGCTTCTGATTCTGTGGATAAAGTGTTCTTAGCGGATGAGATTATTTCTTCGCGGGATTTCAAAATGAAAAAGTTTAAATATTAGTACGAAATTATCGCAAATTTATGTTATTTTGAAGTTTAAAATTAGCATCGGTTAATTTTTCGTTTTTAAAATGCAGATTAAAAAATCATTAATAGATAATTTACAAACATTTTTTGGTTTTGATAACTTCAAGGGAGACCAGGAGGCTATCATTACCAGTATCTTAAATAAAGAAGATACGTTTGTAATTATGCCTACGGGAGGTGGAAAATCAATTTGTTATCAGTTGCCAGCTTTAATGAGTGAAGGAACGGCGTTGGTAATTTCTCCATTAATTGCCTTGATGAAAAATCAGGTAGATCAGTTGCGGGCTTTTGGTGGCTATGATAGTATAGCCCACTTTCTAAATTCCTCTTTAACAAAGACCGAGACAAACAAAGTTCGGGAAGATGTCATATCTGGCAAGACAAAATTATTGTACGTTGCTCCAGAATCTTTAATTAAGCAAGAAAATATCGATTTTCTAAGGTCGGTTACTGTTTCTTTTGTTGCAGTGGACGAAGCTCACTGTATTTCTGAATGGGGGCATGATTTCCGTCCGGAATATAGGAAGATCAGACAAGTTATCAATAATATTCGCGAAGGTATTCCTGTTATAGCACTTACAGCTACGGCAACACCAAAAGTTCAGACCGATATCCAGAAGAACCTTGGTATGATGAAAGCAAACGTCTTTAAGTCTTCATTCAACAGAAGTAATCTTTTCTATGAAGTAAGACCTAAAGGAAACGTTTTCAAAGACATCATTAAATATATCAAGAACAATCCTGGTAAATCCGGAATTGTGTACTGCTTAAGCCGCAAAAAAGTAGAGGAAGTAGCGAATGCTTTAGAAATAAACGGAATACGCTCTCTTCCTTATCATGCAGGTTTGGATGCTAAAGTAAGAGCAGAAACTCAGGATAAGTTTTTGATGGAAGAGGTTGATGTTATTGTGGCTACTATAGCGTTCGGAATGGGAATAGACAAGCCGGATGTGCGCTATGTAATTCACCATGATATTCCAAAAAGTATGGAAGGTTACTATCAGGAAACTGGTAGAGCAGGAAGAGATGGAGGAGAAGGTGCCTGTATAGCGTTTTACTCTGAAAAAGACGTTGATAAGCTAGCCAAATTCATGAAAGACAAACCAGTTTCCGAAAGAGAAATTGGTACACAAATACTGAAAGAGGTTATCGATTATTCAGAATCAGCAGTTTGCAGAAGGAAACAAATTCTTCATTATTTTGGAGAAAACTTTAACGAAGCGGGTTGTAACGATATGTGCGATAACTGTCGCGCTCAAAAGCAGTATTTTCAAGCCGAGGAATATTTAACCAGATTGCTGAAAATGGTGAAAGATTTTGGAGAGAAATTCGATGATCATCATTTACTAAATGTATTAATGGGTATAGAAACTGCCCAGGTACACTCATACAAACAAGCTCAGTCTGAATATTTTGGCTCTGGAAAGCAAGATGGGCCGATGTTATGGAAATCATTAATCAGACAAGCCGTTCTGAATAACTTTTTAGCTAAAGATGTAGACAACTTTGGTTTACTGAAGTTAACAAAAAGCGGAGCAGCTTACTTAACAAGTCCTTACTCTTTAAGATTTGTTTTGAATAGGGAAATGGTTGCTGTTGAAGAAGAAGACCAGTCTGCGAAACAGGGGGGAAGCGCCTTGGATACCCAGTTGCTTCAAATGTTAAAAGAGCTAAGGAAAAAGATCGCAAAACAAAAAAGTTTGCCTCCGTTTGTCATTTTCCAGGATCCATCGTTAGAAGAAATGTGTACGCATTATCCTGTAACTATGGATGAGCTGAAGCATATTTCTGGTGTAGGAAATGGAAAAGCCATGAAGTTTGGTGCTCCTTTTATAGAACTTATTAAAAAACATGTTGAAGAAAACGAAATTGACAGACCCGTTGATTTTGTAATGAAAACAACAGCTAATAAATCTGCGTTAAAAGTTTCGATTATCCAAAATATTGACAGGCAGATCTCATTGGAAGATATTGCGTCTGCAAAAGGTATATCTTTTGAAGATCTGCTAAAGGAGGTGGAATCTATTGTAAGTTCGGGAACCAAGCTAAATATTTCGTACTATATAGACGAAATTATTGACGATGACAGACAGGACGAAGTTTTTGATTATTTCAAAGCGGCAGAGATAGATTCTATTGATAAGGCTTTAGAGGAATTGGGGACTGATGACTATAACAGAGAAGAGATCCAGTTGATGAGAATTAAGTTTTTATCGGAACTTGGAAATTAGCAAAGACATTTATGAACTTAGATAAACTTAAAAACCAGGATGCCGGTAATTTTTTCTTAATGGCAGGTCCCTGTGCAATTGAAGGCGAAGAAATTGCACTCAGAATTGCGGAGAAAATAGTAACGATTACCGACAAATTGCAGATTCCTTATATATTCAAAGGATCATTTAAAAAAGCTAATCGCTCAAGAATAGATTCTTTTACAGGCATTGGAGACGAAAAAGCTTTAAAAATTCTGGAGAAAGTAGGAAAAGAATTTGATGTTCCTACGGTAACAGATATTCACGAAAGTAACGACGCGGCGATGGCGGCTGCTTATGTAGATGTGTTGCAAATCCCCGCTTTTTTATGTAGGCAAACAGATTTATTAATTGCCGCAGCGGAAACAGGTAAGTTCGTAAATATTAAGAAGGGACAATTTCTTTCTGCGGGTTCTATGAAGTTTGCAGTAGATAAAATTAAGGATTCTGGCAATAACAATGTGATTCTTACAGATAGAGGTAATACTTTTGGATACCAGGATCTTATTGTAGATTTTCGCGGAATACCAGAAATGAGGGAGTTTGACGTTCCGGTTGTTATGGATTGTACACATTCTTTACAACAGCCTAATCAAACATCGGGCGTAACAGGAGGTAAGCCAGCTCTAATTGAAACAATTGCTAAAGCAGCAATTGCTGTTGGTACAGATGGTTTATTTATTGAAACTCACCCCGATCCGAAAAATGCGAAATCTGATGGAGCTAATATGCTTCATCTGGATTTACTTGAGGATTTGTTAACTAAATTAGTGAAAATAAGAAAAGCGATAATTTAATTATCGCTTTTTTTGTTCTTTGCACTAAGCAACCTTTTTCCGTAATTCATAAAAGGCTTCTCTATTGCTATATAAGTGATCCAACTTAATAAAAAAGTTAAAATTAAGAATACTGCAAAACTTGTATAAGTAAGTTGGTCTTTATTTTTATAAAAGGGTTGACATAAATGGAAAGATAGTGGGATTATCATACTATGGATCATGTAAAATGAGTAGGATATATTAGCTCCGAAACTCATAATTCCGGAAGATAAAGAACTTTTAATCTTTATTGGTACGTTTAACAATTTACTGGGATATACCTGTTTGTGCTTATCTAAAAACATGAATAAATAAATCACGATGCAGACAATTGTACTAATATATGTTACAGTAAAAAAACAGATTGCAAGCAAGTTAAGGTGAACTAAGTAACTTCTGCATTGACCTAATTTGTATTTGGCCATAACTATACCTAAGCAGAAATATATCATTTTATGAGACAATAAAGAGGGCGCCCCAAATACTCCAAGAAAGCCGGGAGTTTCCCAAATGCCAACAAGTTTTAAAGTTAATATATAAAGGACTACAGAAATAAAGATTAGACTAATTAACTTTTTGCTCGTGTTACAAAAGAGGAATATAAAAGGAAATAAGATATAGAATTGCACTTCTGTAGATAAGCTCCATGCAGGCCCCAATATACTTGCATTTATATAAGGAATCAAACCATGTACGAAAGTTAAATGAGATATAAGATCAATTAGCCCAACATTTTTGTTTGCTCCATAAGTAAAAGATTGCATATCTCTTTCGAAAAATATATCATGAACATTGATAGATTGTTGATTTATAAAATTGAAAGAGAAGTATGCTATTAAAATGATAATAAAATATACAGGATATAATCTGAAAAACCTCTTAATATAGAATTTTGTCCATGTTTTAGAAGAGGATGGACTATCTCTTTCCTGATTTATAATGTAATGATATGTCATTAAAAAACCTGTAATGACTATAAATCCATTGACTGCCGGACCAGGATACATAAGAATATACCAAAAAGGAAATTTTAGAAAATCTGGACCTCCGATATGTTGATAAAAATGCCCTACAGCTACCCAAAGTGCTAATAGTATTCTCAAACCATTTAAAAACTTTGTGTCAGAGAAGGGAAAACTATTAGTCATTTAATAAGATATTATAGAAGTCAATGGTTCTGTCGGCAATGTGTTCCGGAGAGAAGTTATCCGATTGAAAGTGTACAATATTATTGGCTTTGATGATTGTTTCCGTCGCCTTAGCTAAAGAGTCTGCAGATATATCTCCATCATAAAGTAAAATTAAATCCTCACCGACTTCTTCACGCAGTTCTCGAAACACGGCCCTGTCTGGACAAAGTGTAGGTTTGTTGAAACTAAGGTTAAGAAATACGGAACCAGAATTGAACACATCCTGATATGGTGTTACAACCAAATCGCAAGCATTAAGATATATTTGTAAATCCGTATCATTAATGAATTCATTAAATAAACTGATGTCTGATTTGTCTTTACCTAAATCTGCAATCTGATCTTGTAGCTCCTCATGTATTTTTCCAGCAATAAGAAGATGCTTGTTTTCTAAATTCAATTGGTTGAACGCATAAATAAGTCGAGGCAGATTCTTGTACTTTCTTATCTGACCCAGAAATAGGAAAATAAATTTATCTTTTTGAATATTTAGTTTTTTCCGACTTTCTTCTTTATTAATAACATTTGGATAATATCCAATATAATGTGGGTGAGGTATTAAAGCAAAATGCTGCCTGTTAATTTGGTTAGCTTTTTTCTTAATTAACTCCAGACCATTCTTGTTTAAGCTGATAAAGCCGTCCACATATTTATACAATAAATCGTTCAGTTCCTTTTGTAATTTGGGATGATCTTTTTCATGCCCGTTTAAATTATGTACAGTCCATACAATTTTCTTTCCCAATAACTTAATGAGGAGGAGGAAACATTTAAAGACAAAAACTCTTCTTTTTGCCTGTAAATAGGTTGAATAAGTTAAAATGTTAGTTGGCCAATGTATATGAAATATACTAAAATCATTAGAGATAGCATATTTCAATACGTTTTTTATATTAAAATCGAAATCAATGATTTTATGAC